>NZ_LAJY01000912.1 GCF_000963705.1 Elstera litoralis
GGACCATGCCAACGTTGATCCCCCAGGAGAAATTCAGATTCAGCGCCACGAGGGTCGGATCGAGCCAGAAAGCGGCCGTTGTTGCTAAGGTCGAGAGCACAAGCCGCAGCCGCGCATCAATATCCGAGCGGTCGTCCACAAGGCCGATGATGTAATGGCATGCCACGAGTATTACACCAACCTTAACGGGAAACTGCATATCCGCATTGATAGAATGCAAAAATACGGATGCCAATCCCGCAATCGCTAAGGCGGTTCCGCCCATCTTGGGGGTCGGCCGCGCATGAAACTTGCGCACGTTATTCGGAATATCCAACACACCAAGGCGCAGACCGAGCGGACGAGAAAGCCACAAAATCAGCACTGTAAGACCCAAAGCTACTGCCGATTGGATGAGTACCATCGTCATGTGTTGCTCCTGCTTCCTACATCTGACGCGATTTGCCCTGGGGCGAAGGTAGGCTTTGAGGTCTAAAATTTCCCTTAATATGGAAATAAATTATAGCGAAAACCTCTGTTCTTATCGCAACGCAATGTAGCAAAAAGACAGAGTGACCGCGCGTGACAAGCTAGCCTCGGATATGTCTAAGTTGAGCAACAAGGGCTCAAAATGTTAATGATGAAAGGCATCATTAATAAACTATCAATCTTTCAGGTGGCATTAACCTCCCCATGCGCGCTTTATCTCTCTTAGAAATTGCAGAAACTCTCCGGCACGATCCGGAAGCGATCGCGTATCACGTACAAGACTGGGTTTTGCACCGGGATGGATTGGTCCTTGTCCTTAATAAGCCTGCGGGAATGCCGGTCCATTCGGTCGCGGGCGGCAAGAGTTTGCATCTCAGCCAATTGCTTTACGCATGGCAATATGGCTA
>NZ_LAJY01000913.1 GCF_000963705.1 Elstera litoralis
TGAAGCCCGAATAAGCGGCTTCAACGCTAGCGGCTTGGGGATCAGGAGGGACTAACCAAAACACAGCCTCGGCCCCAGTAAACGCTCGATTCACAACGTCAATATCGCTGTGCGATCCTTGCACGATTTCGACACAAGCGCGTATCGGTGCAGGAATACGGGAAGGGTCGCGCGCGACCACGCGAATAAGTTGGCCGCTGGTCAGGAGATTTGCGATGACCTGTTGGCCGATCATGCTTGTTGGAGCAGTGATAACAATCATTATGATAGACCTGATGTTTAGAGAGAGAGAAAGTAAACTATACCGTACCGTTTACTTTTGTCAAATGAGATGGAGCGATAATCGGACATGGCACTACGAGGCGAGAAACTACGTGAACACATCCTCTGGAAAGCAAAAGAAGTGTTCCTTGAAATGGGTTTTGAGAGAGCTGCAATAGATGTTGTTGCTGCGCGTGCCGGCACATCAAAGCGCTCGCTCTATGCTCATTTTGAGAGTAAAGAGAAATTATTTCTTGCCGTTATCGATTTGGTGCGTGGCCTGTTTCTTAAAAAGCTAAAAATCCCTGGGGATTACTCTGAGAACCCCCTAGATGCTTTAACAATATTCTGTGGCCGATACCTTGAAATACTTCTCTATGAACCATCGATACAAATGTGCCGTGTGAGTATGGCAGAAACGACAAGGTTCCCAAAAGGGGCGGTGGAGCACTTCGACGTGATATTTACAGAGGTGCATACACGCTTAAGCGTGTATCTAAGCATCACATTTGAGCTATCGGCAGACGCCAGTTCTGAGGCTGCAAAAAAACTTCTCGGCCAGATTCTTTATCCGCTTTTTGTCAGGGCTTTATTTGGTATGGAGGCATTATCTAAGAGCATTGATGAAGCGGCTCTATCAGAGAACTTCGACCTAAAAGAAATTCGCAAAACTGTTGCTGATTTAATCGTGTCTGTCTCAAAAAATTAAAGCAAACCTTG
>NZ_LAJY01000914.1 GCF_000963705.1 Elstera litoralis
GGCTCTTCTTATGAATGTATCTACATTGTTTATTTTTATTTCGCGGATAAAACCACGCAAAGTGGCTTCGGTAAGGATACGGTCATATTTGTAACGGCGAATATCGCGCCAAGATACGCCTATGTGAGAGTTGTCGGTAATAATTTCCCATTCTGATTTAGTTGTATTCATGTTGTTGTCGTTGTGACCTGCTTCTATAATATATAGACCTCCGGGATTTAGCGATACGGCAACAGAAAATAAATGCCTAACTAAATCATGTTTATTTGTAATATGACAGATGGAATCCAACATCATAATCGCCAAATCAAATTTTTTGTTCACTCTAAAATTAATTATGTTTTCGGGAATATACTGAACATTAAGGTTTGATTTTTTCGCGATACGCTCACCGTACTGGCACATCGCGGGAGACAGATCGATTGCTACCGCGTGGCATTCGGCGCGCGCGAACGCCATTGCATGTTTGCCCGGTCCCGACGCCAGCTCGAGGACCGAATGAGGTTTACCTGTGTTTGTATTGCGCGCGTATCTTTCGTAGGCGGATCGCAAAAACGCCACCTCTTTATCAATATTTCGATATGAAAACGCTAAATCATAGGCCTCGGCAGACGCATAAAATTCGGATAATTCGGACATAGACCCATCCTCGACCAGCTTATCCCGAGCGCATACTCTATCGATTTTGATCGATAATGCCTTTTTGTACGCGGCTCTGGGGGCAAAAAAAAGCCCCGTTCCACACAGGAACGGGGTTTTAAGGGAAGGGTTCGAGCGGGTCCGAGGACATTGCTCGCCGCTGAAGATATTGAGAATGACTCGCACTAGCAAGATGAATTTGCGAATCGCTCGCACTTAAAGTTTAGCGCCTCAAATTTTACCGATCGTAGCGATCCTCGTTCCAGGGGTCGCCCTCATTGTGATAGCCGCGATTTTCCCAATAGCCGGGTTTATCGTCGGCGCGGAATTCGATCCGCGTCAGCCATTTGGCGGATTTCCAGAAGTAATATTTCGGCACGACCAGCCGCACCGGTCCGCC
>NZ_LAJY01000915.1 GCF_000963705.1 Elstera litoralis
CAGCAGCAAATCATACATGCGCAGGACGATGGCGAGGCCGTGGATACGCATGATAGGCGCGTTGGATTTGACGACGGCAATCGTTTGGGGGGCAGCATGGAACACTCTCAGTTAAAAAGGACCCCTTGGGCCGTTCGGCTAAAAGAGCCGACTGCGAAGGCGGTCTTCCAGAATCTGAATGCGGCGGCTTACGGTACTTTGATGGGTGTTCAAAGTACTTGCGGCGCGTGAGAAGCTGCCCGTTCGGCTTACGGCAAGAAAATAACGGAGGTCGTTCCAGTCAATTTCGCCGATCAGCGTGGGGTCGACTACAATCGCATTCGAATCGGAGGAGGGCGTCATTATAGGCTCCCATCGTGCCGCCGGGCCTGGGCCTGGGCTTGTTTTTCAACGGTAGGGGTTAGCGCCGCGAAGGTCTCTAAAAAACGCCAGGTCATTAGAATTTCTTCTTGATGCATAAGCCTGAACTTATCAGTGTCATGCAATAATGCATATGGGTATCAGCTTATCTCCGTTACGTCGATACCCTGATGCGCAGTACAGTGATTGCACACGAATACATACGTATTTTTCAAATAACAGGGGCTAGAATGGCTATGGAATACACTGTAAAAGTGGCCGCTACTGCCGAAGAGCGAGAAATGGCTTACATGATCCGCTCTGCCGTTTTCTGTGGTGAACAAAAATGTCCGTTCCATGAAGAGTTTGATGGAAACGACAATACGGCAACTCACATTATTGGCTTCGTTGATGGTGAACCTGCCGCGACAATACGGTTACGTTACTTTGCCGAGTTCGTGAAATTTGAGCGGTTTGCGGTGCGATCTGAGTACCGAGGTACCGGAATCACCGAGGCTGCGGTGGATTTCGGATTCGATTTTTGCCGACGGAAGGGCTATACGAAGGTGTATGGCCATGCACAGAAGCGTCTTCTGCGGTTCTGGCGTCGTCACGGGTTCAATCAAACCAATCATCCGCCGTTCCACTTTTCGGACGCGGAATATGTAGCGGTTGTGGTTGAGTTCGACCCCACCCGGA
>NZ_LAJY01000916.1 GCF_000963705.1 Elstera litoralis
TTCCAGGGTTTGGATTGCTCCAGGCTGGTTACTGCGTTCCAGTGCTCCACTGCGGAGCGTCAGGGCCTTGGCGACCTGTGCCCTGATAGCAGGGTTCTGACTATCCTGATGTCGACTGACGACAAGATCACTGTCTTCCAAAATCTCATTATTGCGGGGGGGCTTCAGATTTGAGTAAATAACGATACGATTGACGTAGGTTACTGCGAGTTCACCCGAAAATTTCGGATCGAGGCGATTCCCATAGCGGTGGATCATTGAATTAACAATAGGAAGCGCTGTTTCCAAAGTGTTTGGTGTTTTTTTTAGAAAAATGCTAAGGTAATTTGTGTTAGCCCAAATTATGTTCTCAATTACGCTGGGGTCATTAGATTTAGAAAAATCCCGATCTATTTTATTAATAATTTCTGTGGCTCGATCAAAGTGATTATCACCTAGAATTTGTAATACATAAACTTGAGATCCGTATATCTCAGAGACATTTACTTCATTTGTCAAATTATTTTGTGATTTCAATAGAGTTTCATCAATTTTATTTAAATATTCGATAACTTTGTTTTGATTTTTGGTTAAGGCATGCATCGTCGCCAAACCGCGCAACACTGCAAACGAATCGGTATCGGTCATGGTTGTCGGGTCTTGCGCCAGCCGTCTTTCAATTTCCTGAAACGCTTCGATATATTTTGGAGTTGATTCGTGAGTCTGCCCAAAGATTAAAAGGGATCGTAGTTTGAAAATCTGTATTGATCTATCAGTCTCTTTAGCGAATTTTGTTTGAATTTCTTGATTGATTGCCTCTATTTCAGCCAGCTTTTTAGGAAATGTATCACGCTGATAGACAAGAATATTGAGGGCGGCCCGCGCCGCAATGCGCCGTTGAATAATATTGGTAGAATTGTAATTCGTTTCAAACAAGGATCGGCTCAGGCTGAGGGCATCATCATTTTTTCCCAATTTAAAGAGGCCGCCGGTTTTCTTAAGGGCCGCCTCGGCTTTCCATCGTTCTTGAACGCCTGCTGCAAGGGCTGACGTAAGCGTCAGCGCGTCATCAGCATAGGCAATGGCCTTTGAGGGTGTTTCCTGGGTTTCATCGGCAAGGTTGACTAGCGCCGAAAACGACCCATAGGCGCACCTCCGGCAGCGGGCTTGTG
>NZ_LAJY01000917.1 GCF_000963705.1 Elstera litoralis
CCCGCACTAACGCGTGGTTTGCAGGATATTCTATCCGTGCGGACACAATTTTTTGTGCCCACGGATAGAATAAACTATGAGAAATTCTGAAGGTAAGAGCCCACGAAATACGAAACCTCGCTTTAACCCTGGGTCGCTCCCGAGGTTGAGGAAATATGTGGGGCGCGGTCCCGTGTTCGCGTTGCTAACCACCCGGCACCAGCCGAAATTTATGCGGGATACAGCCGTGATCGAGAAAACTCGCGCAGCCACACACGTCAAACACATACGATCGCATTTAAGAGACACTCGAAACAGTTATTATCGATATCTATTTTAAGTTATTTCCTACGCCTCTTGAAAAGAAGCGCAATCAAATTATTATCACGATCATCCCGAATTGTGCAGGAACTCATAAATGGCTATTTTTTTTACGGGCCTCGGGCGCAATCCAGAGGCCGCAATTCTCGATGCGTTCCATCAGTCTCAAGCCCTGATCGAGTTTGATTTAGACGGTACAATTTTAACCGCCAATGCGAATTTTCTAAAGACCCTCGGGTATCGGCTTGAGGAGATTAAGGGAAAGCACCACAATATTTTCGTGCCCTCTCATTACACTAAAAGCAATGAGTATGCTGAATTCTGGAAAAACCTTCGGAATGGAATTTTTCAACAAGCCGAATATATGCGCCTCGGCAAAGGTGGCCGTGAAGTCTGGTTGCAGGCAAGTTATAATCCCGTGCGCAATCGTACTGGTAAGCTGGTTAAACTCGTCAAAATCGCCACCGATATCACCGCCCAGAAGCAGCAGGCCGCCGATTATAGCGGGCAAATCGATGCCATCGGGCGGTCCCAGGCGGTGATCGAATTTTCCCTTGAGGGGAAGATTCTGGCCGCCAATGCCAATTTTCTCAGCATCTTCGGATATCGCCTGGAGGAGTTACAAGGCCAGCATCACCAGCGTCTCATCGAGCCCGAGTATGCCAAATCGTCCGACTATCAGAGTTTTTGGACCAAGCTCAGCCGGGGCGAATTTCTGTCGGCGGAATATAAGCGCCTCGCCAAAGGCGGCCGGGCGGTTTGGATCC
>NZ_LAJY01000918.1 GCF_000963705.1 Elstera litoralis
GGTTATCGGGCCAATATGTTAGCGGTGGAAGCGACGGGTTGGCGCGCAGGGTGCCAACCGAAGAGCTGACGGATTTCGGCCCAGTGCAGGATTTCTAGGCGACCGTCGAAATGCTCCACGAGGGCCGTGCAGCTTTCCACCCAATCGCCATCGTTACAGTAGAGAACGCCTTGAATATCGCGCATTTCGGCGTGATGGATATGACCGCAAACGATGCCATCGAAATTACGGCGCTTGGCTTCTTCAGCCAGCGCATCTTCGAAATTCGAAATATATTCGACCGCGTTCTTCACGCGCTGCTTTAGATATTGCGACAGCGACCAATAAGAGAAGCCGAGCTTGTGGCGGGCGGCATTGAACCAATGGTTCGCGGCCAGAACGACATTATAGGCCCAGTCGCCTAAGTACGCGAGCCATTTGGCGTAGCGAATGACGCCATCGAACTGATCGCCGTGGATGACCAGCAGCCGCTTGCCGGTGGCCGTTACGTGCACCGCCTCATCGAGCACGGTGATGCCGCCAAACTCCATATCGCAATAATCGCGCAACGCTTCATCGTGATTGCCGGGAACGTAGATGACTTTGGTGCCCTTGCGGGCCTTGCGCAGCAGCTTTTGCACTACGTCATTATGGCTTTGTGCCCAAAACCAAGTGCGCTTCAGGCGCCAGCCATCGACAATATCGCCCACGAGATAGAGGTAATCCGACTCGGTAAACTTCAAAAAATCCAACAAAGCATCAGCTTTACATCCGCGCGTGCCGAGATGTATGTCGGAAATCCAAATGGCCCGATATTGGGTAACGTTAACTTCTGCATCCATGTTTTTGGCACGCACTTCGTTCTTATCATTCCCCCCTTTCTGCCAGCCGCTGATGACATGTTTTTGACGGTTGGCGAATTTCATTAAACCGTCGTATTACGGTCACGGATTTGTCGCCTCGAACGCGGTTTTTGGAGCGCGAAACAACGGCCCCCTGCGAAGAAGGAAGCGTCGGTCGATGGATG
>NZ_LAJY01000919.1 GCF_000963705.1 Elstera litoralis
ACGGCAACGATGGGGCTGTTCCTCTCGCTGCTCGTGATCCTCGGGTGCCGCAATTATTTCGGCCCGAAGGATTTCGATGATTACGGCTGGCGCGTGCCGTTCCTGATCTCGATCTTCCTGCTGGCGATCTCGGTCTGGATTCGGACGAAGCTGAATGAATCGCCGACCTTCCAGCGCATGAAAGCTGAAGGCAAGCAGTCAAAAGCTCCGTTGACCGAAGCTTTTGGCGAGTGGAAGAATCTGAAGCTCGTCTTGATTGCACTGCTGGGTGCTGTCGCCGGTCAGGCCGTCGTTTGGTATACGGGGCAGTTCTACGCGCTGTTCTTCCTCACCTCGACGCTGAAGATCGATGGCGAAACCGCCAACTATTTGATCGCCGGCTCCCTGTTGATCGGCACGCCGTTCTTCATCGTCTTCGGGGCGCTGTCCGATAAGATTGGCCGTAAATGGATCATTCTCGGCGGTATGCTGCTCGCGGCGGTCACGTATTTCCCGATCTTCCAAGGGCTGACCCACTTCGGGAATCCCGATCTGGCTGCCGCTCAGGCAAAAAATAAGGTCGTTGTTCTCGCCGATCCGGCTGCCTGCTCGTTCCAGTTCAACCCGACCGGCACGATGAAGTTCACGAATGCCTGCGATCTGGCGCGCAGTGATTTGGCGCGCTCGTCGGTGAACTACACCAATCAGGTGGCTCCGGCCGGCTCTGAACTGATCGTTCGCTTCAACGACGTTGAAGTGAAGGGTTACGATAAGGCGAAGCTCGCTGAAGCGATTAAGAATGCGGGCTATCCGGCGAAAGCTGATCCGTCCAAGATCAACCACTTCGGTGTCCTCGTGCTGCTTGTTATCCTCGTTCTGTACGTGACGATGGTATACGGCCCGATTGCGGCGATGCTGGTCGAGCTTTTCCCGACGCGCATTCGCTACACCTCTATGTCGCTGCCGTACCACATTGGGAATGGTTGGTTCGGGGGCTTCCTGCCGTCGATCAGCTTCGCGCTGGTGGCGATGCAGGGCGATATTTACTACGGGCTTTGGTATCCGATCATCATCGCGGTCGGTTGCTTCGTCATCGGGGCCTTCCTGCTGCCGGAAACCAAGGATACGATACCAA
>NZ_LAJY01000092.1 GCF_000963705.1 Elstera litoralis
GCTTTGCGTGAAGAAGCATCGGCAGCAGTTAACTCGATCGATAGTTTTAAGGCCGATCTACTGGTCGCCCTCCGTGAGGTAAAACCGCTGGATCGCTTGTATGACCGCTGGCTGGATATTTTCACCCCCCTCCGTAAAAGCACCGCGAGCACGGCAAAGCAGCTAAACGACGCAATTGCCGCCGAGGCCAGCACCCAACTTGGTCTAGCGCAAACTTCGATCATTGGGGTCGGTGTCATGGCTCTTCTGGGGCTTGGTCTTTTAGCCGTCTCGGTAGTGATGTTGGTGCGGGGCGTTGCGCGACCGATTGTCCGGTTGGCGCGCGTGACGGGCTCTATCACCGAAGGCGCCCTGGAGACGGAAGTCCCCTACACGCAACGCCCTAACGAAATTGGCGATCTCGCTCAAGCCATCCTGATTTTGCGGGATACGGCGGCTGCCAAGCGGACCCAAGACGCCGAAGCTGCGGCGGAGGCGGCCCGCAAAATAGACCATCATCAGTGGTTAACGGGGCGGATCAACCGTTTTGAGAGCGATGCTGCCACGTTGCTGGCGGATGTTTCCAATGTCTCCGAACGCTTGCAGACTGCCGCAACCGAAATGTCGCAGGTCGCTACGGCAACCAATACGCAAAGCCTAACGGTGGCGGTTAATTCCGAACAAACGTCCGGGAATGTTCGGGCGGTTGCTGCCGCAACGGAGCAGATGGCAACCTCGATTGAGGAACTCGCCCAACGCGCGACGGAAAGCTCCCGCATGGCAACAAAAGCCGCCGACGAAATCGGCCGCACCGATGTGATGGTCGGTGAACTCGCGGAGGCCGCGACGCGGATAGGAACCGTGGTTGGTCTTATCAACGATATTGCGTCGCGCACCAATCTTCTCGCGCTCAACGCAACGATTGAAGCGGCCCGCGCGGGCGATGTGGGAAAGGGGTTTGCGGTGGTTGCCGCCGAGGTAAAATCGCTCGCCAATCAAACCGCCAGCGCGACCGATGAGATTGCCGCGCAGATTGCCGATATTCAGTCTAGCGCCCAAAACGCCGTGCAAATCATCCGAACCATCGGGCGGATCGTTGGCGATTTTAATGAGCTGTCGACCTGGAGTGCGAGCGCGACAACCGAGTTGAACGCGGCAACCCGCGACATCGCGCTGAACATCCAACAGGCGTCGC
Source organism: Elstera litoralis (assembly GCF_000963705.1). Lineage (GTDB taxonomy): Bacteria > Pseudomonadota > Alphaproteobacteria > Elsterales > Elsteraceae > Elstera > Elstera litoralis. The sequence goes on from NZ_LAJY01000092.1 coordinate 1,175, forward strand.
GTGCGACGGAGGCCGTTTCGCAGATGATCCAGTCCGTCTCGTCGGGAACGGAACAGACGGGAGCATCGGCAGGGCACGTGCAAACGGCTGCCTTGACGTTGGATCGGCAGCAATCGCGTTTGACGGGCGAGATTCGCGGATTCTTGAAGGACGTAGGTCGGGGTTAAACAGTCCCTACGAACGCCCGCGCGCAAGTTCCTGCTAACCTTACGCTGCCGGGCGGCGCAAGGTCAGCAGCAGCACGCCGAAGCTGACGAAAATACCGCCCACGGTCCGGTTGACCCAGCGCACGATCATCGGTTTCAGCAGTACGCCCCGCGCCTGCCGGGCGAGCAGGGCGTAGCCGAAGAGGGAGGCGAAGGAGATGCCCATGAAAATGCCGGTCAGGGTGAAGAACTGCGGCAGTATGGGCGCGTCGCTCACCAGAAACTGCGGGAACAGCGCGGCGAAGAACAGAATCGGTTTCGGGTTGGTGATGGCGAGGGCTGCCCCCTCGCGGTAGAGGGCGAGCGCGCCGGGGTTCCGGTGCGGCAGGGTGGTTTCCGGTAAGGCGGCGAGGCTGGCCCGGCCAAAGAGATGCCGCAGCCCAATCCAGAAGAGATAGAGCGCGCCAATAAGCTTCACGACGCCGAACAGCAGGGCGGAGGTTTGCAACATCACGCCGAGCCCGAGCATTGAAGCGGTCGAGAGGCAGAACAGCCCGGTAATATTCCCCAAGGACGACCAGAGCACCGCGCCGATGCCGTGGGCGAGGCTATTGCGGATGGCCAGCAGAATGGCGGGGCCGGGGGAGAGAATCGCGGTGGCGGCGATCAGCGTGTAGGAGAGTAGGAGTGCGAGGGTCATCGGGCGGGCTCCTGTCTGGCGTCGCTCCATCTCAGCCTAGAAACCTACAGGACACAAGTCACCCCGCTGCAACGCTGTCCGCTAATGCGCGCTCGGCAGCGGCCCAGGCTTGCACGGCGTCGGGCAGCACCGGCGAGACCATCGGTTCATCCATCGCCGCCATAATCTCATCGGTCGGCACGGTCCCGCCGGGGCCGACGAGGGCGGCTTTAACGATGGCGTGGAACATTAGCCGGTCTTGCCCGTCGAGAAAGCGTTGCTCCAGATAGATGAATTTTTCATCCCACCCTAGGGTGCGCGTGACCATCGTGAAGCTCTGAAACGGGTTCAGCGCCCGGCGAAAGCGGGCATTCACCGATGCTACGACGGGCATCCAGCGTTTCCGGCGCACGAGGCCCCAAAGCTTGGTGCGCAGCATCAAATCCAGCCGCCCAAGATCGAGCAGGGTCAGGTAGCGGCCATTGTTCATATGGAAATTGAAATCGAGATCATTCGGCCAGACGCGCATCTGCACCCGGCTCTCGCCCATCAGTGGCAGAGCGGGCCGCAGGCGGCGGGTGAGCAGCAGCCAGAACAGGCGGAAATAGAGGTTCATTCCAGTCTCCAAAGAAAAAACCCCCCTCCGTTGGCGGGAGAGGGGTCGTTTCGGAAGCGTTATGGCTTAGAAAGCTTCCGCCGGAAGCTCCATCAGCACCTTGCCGCCCGCCATGATGTTGACGAACAGCGACCCATGCTCCGGCAGCAGCTTTTGCATGAAGAAGCGGGCGTTGATGAGCTTGGCTTCGTAGAAGGCCTTCTCGTCGCCGTCGACTTTCTTCAGGGCCACTTCGGCCATCTGCGCCCACATGTACCCGAGGGCCACAAGGCTGAAGAGGCGCAGGTAGTCGGAGGAGGCGGCCCCGGCTTCCTCGGGCCGCCCGAAGGCTTTTTGCGCTACGGTGGCGGTGGCCATTTGAAGCTTGCCGAAGGCTTTCGCCAGCGGGCCGATGAACTCCAGCATCGCCGGATTTTCCATCTGGGTTTCGAGATAGGCCGAAACCGGGTGGAAGAAGCGGCGCATCAGGCGGCCCATATTCTGCGGCATTTTGCGGCCGACGAGGTCGAGCGCCTGAATGCCGTTGGTGCCTTCGTAGATTTGGGTAATGCGCGCGTCGCGGACGAACTGCTCCACGCCGTAATCGTGAATATACCCGTGCCCGCCGTGGACCTGCACCGCCAGATTGGCGGCGTTAAAGCCGTGGTCGGTCAGATAGGCTTTGACGATCGGCGTTAGCAGGGCGACGAGATCATCGGCTTCCAGGCGCTTTTCCGGGTCCGGGTGCTTGTGCGAGATGTCCAGCAGCATGCCGACCCAATAGGCCAGCGCGCGGGAGGCTTCCGTATTGGCGCGGATCGTCATCAGCATCCGGCGCACGTCCGGGTGAACGATGATCGGATCGGCGCTGGCGGCATGATCCTGCTTCTTCGGATCGAGCGAGCGCATCTGCCGCCGGTCTTTGGCGTAAGCCGCCGCCGTCTGGTAGGAGATTTCGCTAAGGCCGAGGCCCTGCATGCCGACGCCGAGGCGGGCGGCATTCATCATGGTGAACATGCAGCGCATGCCCTTATGGCTTCGCCGATCAGCCAGCCTTGCGCGCCGTCGAAGTTCATCACGCAGGTCGAGTTCGCCTTGATCCCCATCTTATGTTCGATGGAGCCGCACATCACGCCGTTGCGCATGCCCGGCGTGCCATCGTCCTTGGGCAGGAACTTCGGCACCACGAACAGACTGATACCCTTAACGCCCGGCGGCGCATCCGGCAGCTTCGCCAACACCAGATGAATGATGTTTTCCGTCAGATCCTGCTCGCCCGCCGAAATGAAGATCTTCGTTCCGGAGATCGAGTAGGAGCCATCGCCGCGCGGCTCGGCCTTGGTGCGCATCAGCCCCAGATCGGTCCCGCAATGGGGTTCCGTCAGGCACATGGTGCCGGACCAGGTGCCGTCGACGATCTTCGGCAGATAACGCTGCTTCAGCTCGTCCGTGCCGTGTTGCGCCAGGGCGTTATAGGCCCCGTGCGACAGGCCGGGATACATGCCGAAGGAGATGTTCGAGGAGCAGATGAGTTCCTGCACCACGAATTCCAGCAGGTGCGGCATGCCTTGGCCGCCGAACTCGGGATCGCAGGACAGGGAGGTCCAGCCGCCTTCGATGAACTTCGTATAGGCTTCCTTGAACCCGGCGGGGGTGCGAACCACGCCGTTTTCATAGTGGCAGCCTTCCTTATCGCCGGAGAGGTTGAGGGGCAGAAGCTCGTTCACACACAGCTTCGCCGCTTCTTCCAACACCGCATCGAATAGGTCGGGCGTTGCGTCTTCATAGCCTGGCAGCTTGGAGAGCTGTTCG
>NZ_LAJY01000920.1 GCF_000963705.1 Elstera litoralis
GGAACTGGGATTAAGGCTCTGCCCAATTTTATCCACCGAAACTGCGCAGCGCCCTTTCACTTGTGGACAAGAATGTGGAAACCCGCGTTGAAACCGAGTCTATGTCTTTGTAACACAAAGCACTTCGATTCGTTAAAGCCCTTGGGATAAGCCGGGAAAAACCTCTCAAGAACAGTCTTATCCCCAGTGACAAAAGCGGCCCTCGGGGCTTTTCCCCCAGGGCATCATTGGTGTACCGATCTGAGCGGTGCGGGGAGCGAATCGCCGCGCCGTGGAAAACCCCCGACTTATCCCCGGACCAAGCAATTCTATCCCCAGGGTAGGAGGGTTGAAAACATTAAGGCCCTCTCGGAACAGTGGATGATCCGGGCGACGAGGTGATTTGCCGCGATGGGCCGGGCATAAATCGCGACTCACTGCATCAATTTATTGCTGACGGAATTCTGAAATTTTTACGCGCTTCAGGCTTTTGAGGCAAAAATAAGCAGCGGCTGATGAGCCTTTCACCGGCTGCATGCGTGTTATGCGCCCTGGCCTAAACCCTAGGGTTCAGGCCACATTGGGTAGCGAATCAGGTTTGGAAAAACCCTACCCTTAGCGCGAATCGACTACACTTAAATGACAAGGAGTGGTATGATCCGCTCAGTTTTCGAGCATATGAGCTTAAGCTTACCGGAAGGCCTCGCCTTCTGGGCGCTCATTTTGTGCGATTTCAGCCAGCGACTTCAAGGAGCGGCGGCCGGTTTGGGCCAAGCCTCCTTGTTCGTTTTTCTCACGGGAAGAGCCTCCTGTCTGGCGGCGGCGCTTCTCGGTAAGCGAGCTATAGGCTCGATGGGGTGATGGGACATGGCACAGGAAGGGTTCGACTTTCGGACGGGTGAGTTCGTGGTATATCCAACCCACGGCGTCGGTCAGGTTATGACCACCGAAACACAAACGATTGCTGGGCATGAGCTGAAGGTAATCGTGATTTCGTTCGAAAAAAGATCGGATGACGCTGCGCCTGCCGGTTACCAAAGCCCGCACATCGGGCCTGCGCCGCCTGTCGTCGGAAGA
>NZ_LAJY01000921.1 GCF_000963705.1 Elstera litoralis
TATCGACCGGCTGTATCGTCAATGGTCTGAACGATGTCGAGCGCCGGGCCGCCTACGCCTGCGACGTGACCTACGGCACGAATAATGAATTCGGCTTCGATTACCTGCGCGACAATATGAAGTTCCGCCTGGACGATATGGTTCAGCGCCCCTTCCATTACGCCATCGTCGATGAAGTCGATTCGATCCTGGTCGATGAAGCGCGCACGCCGCTGATTATCTCCGGCCCCGCCGAAGATAGCTCGACGCTCTATAAGGCCGTGAACGTCCTTATTCCGCGTCTGGGCGAAGGGGATTTCGAGAAGGACGAAAAAGGCCCGCACGGTGGCCCTCACCGAAGCCGGGCAAGAAAAAATCGAAGAGCTTCTAACCGAAGTCGGCCTGCTGGAAAGCGGCGCGCTCTACGATATTAATAATGTGAACCTGGTCCACCACGCCAATCAGGCCTTACGCGCCCATGTGCTGTTTACCCGCGATGTCGATTATATCGTCAAGGACGATAAGGTCATCATCATCGACGAGTTTACCGGCCGCATGATGGAAGGCCGCCGCTATTCCGAAGGGCTGCATCAGGCCCTGGAAGCGAAGGAAGGCGTGACAATCCAGATGGAGAACCAGACGCTGGCCTCCATCACCTTCCAGAATTACTTCCGCATGTACCCGAAGCTGGCCGGGATGACCGGTACGGCGGCGACGGAAGCGGCGGAATTCCAGGAAATCTACAATCTCGAAGTGGTGGATATTCCCACCAATGTGCCGGTCTCGCGTAAAGACCATGACGATGAGGTCTATCGTACCGCCCGCGAGAAATACGAAGCTATCGCCGCCCTTATCAAAGAATGCCGCGAGCGCAATCAGCCGGTGCTGGTCGGCACGGTTTCGATTGAAAAATCGGAACTGCTGTCGGAACTGCTGAA
>NZ_LAJY01000922.1 GCF_000963705.1 Elstera litoralis
CTGAGTGCCTCGAGCCGCGCAAGCAGCTCGTCAAAATCGAAGGGCTTGCACAGATAATCATCTGCACCAAGCCGCAAACCGGCAATCCGATCTTCAACGGTTGTTAAGGCCGTCAGCATGAGAACCGGAAGCTGAATCAACGCGGCTCGAAGCGTTTGGCATACCTCAAGCCCGCTAATATCAGGCAACATCAGATCGAGAATGATAATCGTCGGCAAACCGGAATTTCTGAAATTCTGCCAAGCCTCTTGGGCGAAAATAATACCCTCGTGCCCTTCCTGAGTAACGCGTACTTGCATGCCTTCCGCGCGCAATCCACGCTGCAAGAAGTCTGAAATTCTCCGATCATCTTCGATGATAAGAATATTCATCATGAAACTCCAATTTTTATATTTACAAGCGGAAGTATCGTGATGGCAAGAGTTCCACTGGGCTGATTGTTCCGCAATTCGATTTCACCACGATGAGCATGGGCCAGCGCGCGCGCAATTGACAGCCCAAGGCCACTCCCATCGTTTCTATGTGCTTTAGCGTTTAGCGCACGATAGCCACGGTCAAAGACTTTGGAAAGTTCTGCGGGTTCAATTCCTATTCCAGTATCACTAATCACCACCTCGACTGTGGGGTCCTCCGTCTCAACCCGGCGCGCTGTGAGGCGGACGGTGGCCCCAGGGAGGGAGTAGCGAACTGCATTATCGATTAGCACAAGGAACATCTGGGTTAGTCGATCAGAATCCCCACGTATCATAAATTTGGTCGGCCAAGGTTCACTGGTAATCTGCACATTATAGGTTTTTGCCATCGCCATACCAAGAGATACAACGTCCTTAAGAACATCTCTGATGTCAATCAACGATCTGTGTAGAGATAATGTATCAATATCACTGCGTGCCATAGTCAAGAGATCATCGATTATCTTACCCAGTTGTTGGGTCGCATCGTCGATACGCCGTAAGGAATCTCTATATTCTTCGGAAGGTTTTTCTTCCCCGCGCAACGCAATTTGAGCCTC
>NZ_LAJY01000923.1 GCF_000963705.1 Elstera litoralis
GCATCCCGAAGATGTTGTCGCCATTCTGCGCGGCTGGCTCTACCAGGAATCTGGTGCATAGTGGGCCGCGTCGAAGCACAGCCTCTTCGTGGGTATCGTATGTCAATAACGGTAAGGGTCGAACCGAGCCATGCGTGTTCGTGAGGATTTCCGGTCGCTGACCGGACCTGAGAAAGCGGCCATACTGATGCTCGCCATTGGCGAGGAGCATGCGGCACGGCTATTCGAACTGATGGATGATGAGGAGATCAAAGAGGTCTCCCAAACCATGGCCAATCTCGGCACCGTGTCGTCCAATGTTGTGGAACGGCTCTTTGTTGAGTTTGCCGAACAGTTCAGCCAAACCGGCTCGCTTACCGGCTCGTTTGAAAGCACCGAGCGCTTGCTCAATAAGGTGCTGGATAAAGACCGTGTCGATACGATCATGGAGGAAATCCGTGGTCCCGCCGGTCGAACGATGTGGGACAAGCTCGGCAATGTGAACGAGCAGGTTCTGGCCAATTATCTGAAGAATGAATATCCGCAAACCGTTGCGGTGGTTCTCTCGAAGATCAAAGCCGAACATGCCGCCCGCGTTCTGTCGTTGCTGCCCGAAGCTTTCGCGCTCGAAGTCGTCATGCGCATGCTGCGGATGGAAGCCGTTCAAAAGGACGTGCTGAACGACGTTGAAAAGACCCTGCGCACCGAGTTCATGAGCAACCTCGCGCGGACGAACCGTCGCGATGCCCATGAACAGATGGCGGATATTTTCAATAATCTCGACCGCAATACCGAACAGCGCTTTATGACCTCGCTGGAAGAGCGGAATAAGGATTCGGCGGAACGCATCAAAGCCTTGATGTTTACCTTCGAAGACCTCAGCCGTCTTGATAGCGGCGGGATTCAAACGCTGCTGCGCGCGACTGAAAAAGACAAGCTGGGTATGGCGCTAAAGGGGGCTTCCGAAACCCTGCGCGATATGTTCTTCAGCAATATGTCCGAACGCGCGG
>NZ_LAJY01000924.1 GCF_000963705.1 Elstera litoralis
TGCTCATTGAAGGATCATCCATAGAAAAAAGGAAACCGCAGTATAAGCGGTTGCGGCTCAGGGGAAAAGCGCGGCTATGCGGGCGGCTTTACGCGATAATATCGGGCAGAAGCGCGCTTTCGAGCTGATGCATCTGATCTTTTAAGATCAGTTTGCGCTTTTTCAAGCGCTGAATCTGAAGAAGATCGGCCCCGCCATCGGGCCGCTCGATCAAGCGGGCGATCACTTCGTCCAGGTCACGATGCTCCACCCGCAATTCTTCGAGTTTGCGGCTTAACTGCTCAATATCGTCGATCATGATGCCAATCAGGTCACACCCCAGGGGCCGACAGAGCGTGTTTATACCATGAAATTCGGCGCGCGCGCACTCTTTAGCGTAACAACGCAAAGGGCGCGGGCGAATGGCCAGCTTTCCTGCTGGTTCTTGCCACAATTCGCGCCTAGGCTTTTTGTCCGGTCGAAAGAAAGACCGCGCGGGGCGATATACGCACCGCTGTCACCGATGAGGGAGACGCCCATGGCATCTATGGAACGGGTTAAGTCGTTGCAGGCCAAGCATGCGCAACTGGATTCCCAACTGGATCGGGAGCGCAACCGCCCCGAACCGGACGTCGTGACAGTTCAGCACCTTAAACGCGAAAAGTTACGGATTAAGGACGAAATTGCGCGGATGGCGTAATAGTCGCACGTTAACGCTCCCTGGAGAGCCCGTCGCACCCGCCGATCAGAACGATCGGCGGGTTTTTAATTGGGAGGAAGATGAGCGGATCGGCACCGAAATCGAGCAGCACAGCATCGCGAGTTCCCCCGAAAGCGCTTATTTATGAGCCGACGAAAAGAACTTCCCCTAATGAAAGGTTCCTATAAATGCTCGTCGTGCATCATCTCGGAATCTCGCAATCCGACCGAATCGTCTGGTTGTGTGAGGAGCTTGAGATTCCTTATGTGCTGAAGCGATATGATCGCGATCCGAAGACGCGGCTTGCCCCCGCCGAGTATCGAGCGCTAACGCCGTTCGGGACGGCGCCTGTCATCAGCGATGGCGCTCTCGTTCTGGGTGAATCGGCGGCAATCATCGAG
>NZ_LAJY01000925.1 GCF_000963705.1 Elstera litoralis
CATTGAAGGCATCGCCTTCCACCAAGCGGAACTCGCGGCGCAGCACCCGGTCTTGCGTACGGATATTGCCCGACACATCGATGCGCTCCACATAGGCCTTCGGCCCTTCGCGCACGTCGAAGGTTACGTCGATCACGCGGCCCTGCGGGTCGCGGTTGGTGACGGGTTGAATATCGACGAAAGCATAGCCGAGATCGCCGACCTGTTGGGTCAGCTTTTCAATCGTCGCTTCAATCTCTTCGGTATTATACCATTCGCCCGAAACCGTGGTGAGCGACTTATTCAGCGTCTGCGGATCAAGATTCTTCAGTTGCGATGTAACGTTGATCTTGCCGTATTTATAGCGCTGGCCTTCTTCGACCGTGAAAGTCAGGTAGAAGCTCTTGCGGTCCGGGGCCAATTCAGCAACAGCCGATTGAATGCGGAAATCGGCGTAACCTTGCTTCAGATAGAAGCGACGCAGCTTTTCGCGATCGAAGGCCACCCGGTCGGGATCGTAGGAATCGTCGCTGGCCCAGAAGCGATACCAGCGGTATTCCGAGGAAACCAACTCCGAGCGCAGCGTGGAATCGCTATATTGACGGTTGCCGACGAAGGTAATCTTGCTCACCGTCGTCGCTTCGCCCTCTTTGACTTCGAAGACAATATCGACACGGTTCTGATCGAGCTGAATGATCTTCGGCTCAATCGCGGCGGCAAAACGGCTGTTGCGCTTATAAATATCCAGCAGGCGCTGCACATCGGCCTGAAGCTTGCTGCGCGTATAAACAACGCGCGGACGCAACTGCATTTCGGCCAGCAGGTCTTTTTCTTCGAGCTTATCCAGCCCTTCGAAGGCGATACGGTTGACGATCGGGTTTTCCACCACGCGGACGACCAGAATATCGCCGCGATCAATCCCCACGCTCACGTCGCGAACAGGCCGGTGGCGAACAGGGTTTTCAGCGACTTATCGACATATCCGCCGTGACCGGCTC
>NZ_LAJY01000926.1 GCF_000963705.1 Elstera litoralis
TCATGGCGTCACATAAGACCACTCATCCCACAGCGCACCGTTTGAAACCCCGCCACGATCAACCTGCATCTGAACGGCTTTACTAAATACAGTCTGCGGCCAGGGGCGCATATTGCCATCACCGCTTCCACCTAAATCGGCTAATCTGAAATAGTCAGCAATATCCCGAACAACAGGATCGTACCATGCTATATGATTAATTATAGATAGAAGCAAAGCACCAACGGGTGTTCTGTTTGAATCTGATATTTTTTTCACAATCATTCCCGTCATTGGCCCCCAAGATCCACCGAAAATAATCTTCTGTTCTGCCTCAGAAACTGGGTTCCAGACTGCATCATAACGAGTCATGTTAAATTTTGTCCATGTCGAAAGGTCCGCAACACATAAACAATCTATTTCAAGTCTAGGGTGTTTCACATTAAATAAGGTCTGATTTTTTAGAGAATCATTTATATTTGATATAGGATCCGAATTTTCCGATTTCCAAGAATGGGAATGAGCTAAAACACCATAGAAAAGAGGCGAGTTCATTTCCCGAAATGGTGTTCCTTCTCGAACTCCATATAATTCTTTAAATTTTATGCAGCGATCAACGGCTTCCTTAACATGTCTAGCCTTAAGAGTCGTTTTACATTCAAAAGCTGCTATCACTCCACTAGAGAGCCAAGTCTTTTTTTTTWGTTTTTTCTGAGAGTTTCTGCGGA
>NZ_LAJY01000927.1 GCF_000963705.1 Elstera litoralis
GCTCTGGGGCATTTACGACGCCCTCTCGCGCGTGTTTTCGCCCTATGAGTTGAACCCGAAGAATATGAACCCGCTCCAAGATCTGATTGCCGATGTCGTCGATTTCGACGCGGTGCGCGGTGGGGCGGATGTTTGCAAACTCTTTATCGCCGCAACGAATGTGCTGAACGGGCGCCTACGGATTTTCGACCAGCAGGAACTGACGCCGAAATCGATCATGGCGTCGGCCTGTCTGCCGTTCCTGTTCCAAGCTGTTGAAATTGACCATGAGTATTTTTGGGATGGCGGCTATTCGGGTAATCCGCCGATCTATCCGCTGATCTATGCGGGCGGCAGTAACGATATTCTGATCGTGCAGATCAATCCGATCAATATTCCCGATGTTCCGCGCACGGCGCGCGGCATTCTGGACCGCATCAACACGTTATCGTTCAACTCCAGTCTGATGCGCGAAATGCGCGCCATTCAGTTCGTCAGCGATTTGCTGGATAGCGGCGAGCTTGATGCGCAGAAATATTCGCGCATCAATATTCATACGATCGATGCTGAAAGCGAGTTGGCCCAGTTTAGCGTCTCGTCGAAACTCAACCCCGATTGGGAGTTTCTGACCTATCTGCACGATATCGGGCGGCGGAAGGCCAAGCAGTTTTTGGCGCTGCATTTCGATAAGATCGGTACGGAAAGCTCCACCAATATTCGGGAAAAATTTCTCTAAGGGCTTGCAGATGGAAACGGCGGTGTTGGCGTGAGCGTTGCTTCTCAATCGGGATCGGCTTTGCTCTCCCGCGCCGCCGTTATTGCGACGGC
>NZ_LAJY01000928.1 GCF_000963705.1 Elstera litoralis
CGACCCGAACCTGCTGTTCAATCTCGCCAGTTCCTTCATGGGTGTGCCCTCGCCAAAAGCCTTCGATGCCTTAGGCGATAAATTCGGCGTGACGGCGGCCATCGGCACCGGCCCGTTCAAGATGGAAAAATTCACCGTTGGGCAAGAAACAGTGCTGGTGCGCAACGACGCCTATAAATGGGGTTCCGATCTTTCGGTCAATCGTGGCCCGGCCAAGCTGAAGAAAATCACCGTGCGCGAAATCGCCGATGATTCAACCGCTTTCCTGGAACTGAAAACCGGCGGGGTCGATTTCCTCTACACGGTTCCCACCGATTTTCTGCCGCGCTTGAAGCAGGAATCGGCACTGAAGGTGATGGTCATTCCCGGCACCGAAGTCGTTTACATGCCGATCAATACCAGCGTCGAACCCTTCACGGATATCAACGTCCGCGCCGCCGCCGCCTATGCCATCAATCAAAAAGAAATTTGGTCGGCGCTCTATGGCAGCATCGGCAAGCCCGCCAATGGCTTTCTGATTAGCGGGCTGGAAGAAGCCAAGATCGATCCGAAATTCGCCATTGCCTACGATCTTGCCCGCGCCAAGAAGCTCCTTGATGATGCCGGATGGGTTTTGGGCTCCGATGGTGTGCGCGCCAAGAATGGCACCAAGCTCCAGGTGAAACTCTGGACCACCAATGGCACCGAGTTTAAGCGCATCAGCGAGGCGGTTCAGGCGCAGCTCAAGGCCATCGGCATGCAGGCGGAAATCACCCTCTTCGACGCCAGCACGATCAATGCCCAGTATAAAAAGAAAACCGAGCATCAGCTTGCGATCCGCAGCTATTCCTGGACCAATGCCGATATTATCGACTGGTTTTTCTCAGCGAAACGCCTCGGCTATCCGAACGTCTCGATGCTGAACGACCCGCGCGCCGAAGAGCTGAACGATTTGGCGATGAACAAGGCGCGGACCTGGCCGGAGCGCGTGCAGAATTTCACCCGCTACCACGAGTATATTCTGTCGCAATACGCGTTTGCGCCGATCTATGAGCCCGCAAATCTGTTCACCTACTCGGTCAAGAAGCTGAAACTGCCGGAAGCGGTGCGCGGTACTCGCGTGAC
>NZ_LAJY01000929.1 GCF_000963705.1 Elstera litoralis
ATCGGCCAATTCGCCTGTCATTTCGGGAACGTTTTGATAGGCCCAGGACATGAACAACACCGGCTCGGCCCCATTGGCGCGCACGGTGGCGGCGTGTTTTTCGGCATATTCCGTGAAGAGTGTTTTCAGTTCGGGATGCACCGGGCATTGGCTGCAATCCATGAGAATGGTCACATCGAAGGGCTTTTGCCCTTTCGGGGTGAAGATCACCCTATTCTGAGCGTCAAAACTATAGCTGCCGACGGCATCGGGGCGAAAATAGGCGGCGACATCGTGCCAATTCAGGCCAGAAGCGCTAATCGTTGCGGAAACAGATCGAAAATTATTCTTGGTTTCGGCGCGCAACACGAACTCGCGGACATGGGCGTGCAGGCTATTATTGTAATAAAAAAAGCTATTGCCGACATAGAGTGCCGAATGGGGCGCTTGATTAAGGGCCGTTACTTCCGGCTTAACCTCGGCGAAGGCGGGCATGGCGCCCAGAAAACCCGTTAACAGAGCAAATGCACGAAGATGCGACCAACCCATATCCTCAATCCTCTCAAAGACCGGCTAAAAGCCGAATATCATTGCGTGTTCGAGGCCTAAGTTATGAGTCGGTTATGACAAAAACAATCTTTAAGGGAGTATTTTTGCCCTATCATTCTTCTTAAATTGAAATCAGTTTGTCGCTTTACGGACGGGCGCTCGTAAAGAAAAGCCGCCCAATCGCAGGATCGGGCGGCTTTGAAAGGGGAACGGTTACGGTTTAGACGTTGAAGCGGAAGTGGAAAATATCGCCGTCCTGCACGGGGTATTCTTTGCCTTCCAGGCGCATCTTGCCCGCTTCCTTCGCGCCCGCTTCGCCGTTGCAGGCGATGAAATCGTCATAAGCGATGGTTTCAGCGCGAATAAAGCCCGTTTCGAAATCGG
>NZ_LAJY01000093.1 GCF_000963705.1 Elstera litoralis
GATTGCGGGCAAAGCTTTGCATGGCGGTTTCAAGATAGCTCGGCACCAGCCACTGCATATTATCGCCATACAGGCCAATCAATTGGCGCAAGAAGCTGATGGGCAGCATATTCTGGCCCTTGCCTTCTTCTTCCACGATGATCTGCGTCAGCACTTGCCGGGTAATATCTTCGCTGGTTTTGGCGTCATAGACGACAAAATCCACATCGTCCTTGACCATCTGGCACAGGGTATCGAGCGTCACATAGCTGGAGGTCGCCGTATTATAGAGGCGGCGATTGGCGTATTTCTTAATCGTAATCTGCCGCTTGGAATCGCTTCCCGTGTCCTGGGCCGATGCGTGCGGGGGAACCGATTGCGGTTGGGTCATTACGTCACCTTCCCTAAAAGCGTCGCTCATTTTTCGTTAGGGAAGAGTGTAGCATAGAATCGCTGCCGTCAAACTGCCGCATTGCACAAAGCTTGGTCAGAGAGGCGTTCAGGCGGGGGGATGCTCCCAAACGCGGGCCGGGTATTCATGAAACAGCAGCGTTTCTTCGGCTTCAACGCAGCCCAGCTTTTCGGCCACGCGGCGGGAGGCAAGGTTTTCGGGATCGATGCAGCTTACCAGCCGCTCGCCGGCGGGGCGATGGGCGCGGATGGCTAACGCCGCTTCCGGCGCATAGCCCTTGCCCCAATAGGGGGAGAGCAGGCCCCAGGCCAGTTCCAGCGCGGGCCAGGTTACGGGGCGGATAAAGCCGATGCGGCCAATCCAAGCCCCGCTTTCCTTGTCGATCACGCTGTAAAAGCCGAAACCGCGGATCTGCCAGTGACCGAGCGCGCCGACGAGAAACTGCCAACTGCCGTAGGCTCCCTGCACGCCGCCGAAAAACCGCATCGACAGCGGGTCTTGCACGAAGGCGGTCATGCCCGGCAAATCCTTCTCCTCCGGCAGACGGAGGAGAAGGCGCTCGGTTTCGAGGCTGGTCGGCACCAGCAGCGGCGCGGTCGGCAGCACTACTTTTTATCGGCCTGGATATAAGCGCTAACGATCTTATCCGGGTTCGTCACCACGCCGTTGCGGCTGGAATCGCCCTTGCGCAGTTTATCCACCGCTTCCATGCCCGAGGTCACGCGGCCCCAAACGGTATATTGCCCGTCGAGGTTCGGCGCATCGGAGAAGCAGATGAAGAACTGGCTGTCGGCGCTATCCGGGCTTTGCGCGCGCGCCATCGACACGGTGCCGCGCCGATGCTTTTCAGAACTGAACTCGCGCGGCAGCTTCACGCCCGACCCGCCCATGCCGGTGCCGGTGGGATCGCCGCCTTGGGCCATGAAGCCATCGATAACGCGGTGAAACACCACGCCATTATAGAAGCCCTGGCGCACCAACTCTTTAATGCGCGCCACATGCTTCGGGGCGAGGTCCGGGCGCAGTTCGATCACGACCGGGCCGGTCGAGAGTTCCAGAACCAGGGTGTTATCGGGCGTGGCGGCGGCCAGGGCGGGGAGCCCCAGCAGCGGCAGGCTGGCGGCGGCGGCCAGAACCGCGCGGCGGGAGAGGTTACTCCGCAACATCGGCGGCCACCTTCATCGAGACGATCTGATCCGGGTCTTTCACCGAGCCCGAACCGGGCGCACCGCGCTTAATGGCGTCGACATGTTCGATGCCGTCGATGACTTGACCCCAAGCGGTATATTGGCCGTTGAGGTGCGGCGTGGTGCCGAAGCAGATGAAGAACTGGCTGTCGGCGCTATCCGGGCTCGCGGCGCGTGCCATCGAGCAGGTGCCCTTCACGTGCTTGCGGTCGTTGAACTCCGCCTTCAGCTTCTTGCCCGAGCCGCCCGAACCGGTGCCGGTGGGATCGCCCGTTTGGGCCATGAAGCCTTCGATGACGCGGTGGAAGACGATCCCGTCGTAAAACCCTTCGCGCGCCAATTCCTTAATGCGAGCCACATGGTTCGGCGCGCTGTCCGGGAACAGTTCGATGGTCACGCGGCCATCTTTCAGTTCCAGGAACAGGGTGTTTTCGCGATCGGCAATCTCAACCATTTTCTTACCTCTTCAGGGATTAATGCGCGGAGGCCCAGGTCTGGCCGACCCCGGCTTCGCAAATCAGGGGCACCGATACCACAGACCCGGCGGCGTTTTCCATCACTGGGCGTAAAGTGGCGATAGCCTCGTCGATATGGTTCTCCGGCACTTCGAACAAAAGTTCGTCGTGGACGGTTAGAATCATTTTCGCCGGAAGCTTGGTTTCGGTCAGCGTGGCGGCAACTCGGATCATCGCCCGCTTCATGATGTCGGCGGCAGTGCCTTGCAGGGGGGCGTTGATAGCTTGGCGTTCAGCGAAACCCCGGCGGGCGGCGTTTTTGTCGGCAATCGTCGGCACCCAGCAGCGCCGCCCGAAGAGCGTTTCGACGAACTGATGCTCTTTGGCGAAAGCCTTCATCCGGTCCATATAGGCGCGAATGCCGGGGTAACGCTCGAAATAAGCGCGGATAAAGGCCTGCGCTTGGCCCTGGCTGACGCCGATATTCTGGGCGAGGCCGAAAGCGCTCATGCCATAGATAATGCCGAAGTTGATGGCCTTGGCCTTGCGCCTTGTTTCCTTATCCATCGTCTCCAGCGGCACATCGAACACCTGCGAGGCGGTGAGGGCGTGAATATCGACCCCGGCGGCGAAAGCCTCTTTCAACGTGTCGATGCCCGCCACTTCCGCCAGCAGGCGCAATTCGATCTGGCTATAGTCGATGGCAATCAGCTTATGCCCCTCCGGCGCGATGAAGGCCTCGCGGATCTTGCGGCCCTCTTCGGTGCGGATGGGGATATTCTGCAAATTCGGGTCCGACGACGACAGCCGCCCGGTGGTGGTTAGCGCCAGGGCGAAGCTGGTGTGAACCCGGCCCGTGCGCGGGTTGATTTGCTCCACCAGGGCATCGGCATAGGTCGATTTCAGCTTCGCCAACTGCCGGTAATCCAGCACCATACCGGGGACCGGGTGGGACGCGCGCAGATCTTCCAACACGTCCACCGAGGTTGAGTAATTATCGGTCTTGCTGGTCTTGCCCTGGTCCGCAAGGCCGAGCTTACCGAACAGGATTTCGCCCAACTGCTTCGGCGAGGCGATATTGAACACTTCGCCCGCCGCCTCATGGATTTGGCTTTCCAGCACCGCCATCCGCTGACCGAAATCGGTGGACAACTCGCGCAGGCGGTTGCGGTCCAGCAGGGCGCCGGTGGTTTCCATCGCCGTGATGATCGTCGGGATTGGCCGGTCGATGCTCTCATAGAGATGCACTTGCCGTTCCAGCAGCAGCCGAGCCTTTAGCACCGAATGCAGGCGCAACGTAACATCGGCGTCTTCGGCGGCATAGGCGAGGGCGCGGTCGAGCGCAACTTCGGCGAAACCGATCTGCTTCTTGCCCTTGCCGCAGACTTCCTCATAGGAAATCGTGGTGATGCCGAGGTGGCGTTCGGCGAGTTCGTCCATCCCGTGCCCATGCTTGCCGCCGTCGAGCACGTAGGAGAGCAGCATCGTGTCGTCATAGGGCGTAATCGAAACGCCGTATTTTTCCAGCACGACCATATCATATTTCAGATTCTGGCCGATTTTCAGCACGCTCGGGTCGAGCAGCAGCGGTTTTAGCGCGTCGAGCGCTTCGATCAGCGGAATTTGCTGCGGGCGGTCGCCGCCGAGATCGAGCTGCCCGCCGGGGGTGCCGTGGGCGAGCGGGATATAGCAGGCTTCGCCCGGCGCAACCGCCAGCGAAATCCCGACCAATTCTGCCGAGGCGGCATTGAGGCTGCTGGTTTCCGTATCGAAGGCCACCTGGCCGACCATATGGGCGCGGGCGATCCAATGGTCGAGCCGGTCGCGCGTCTGCACGAGCTCGTAGTTCCGGGGCGCATCGGCGGGCGTCGGCATCGTCACGCTGCCGGGCGCGGGCGCAACGGTTGGCGCAGGGGTTGCTGCCGCGCGGGCGACAGCCAGCTTCACCCCATCCGGCCCCAGGAGTTTGGACAGCATCGAGCGGAAATTCTGCGCGACCAGAAATTCCTTCAGCACCTCGGGGTCGGGCTGGCGTTTGTCGAGTTCCGGCAGGGCTACCGGCAGCGGGGCGTCTTCGCGCAGGCGCACAAGCTCGCGTGAGATCCGGGCAAGCTCGGCGTGCTCGATCAGGCTCTGGCGGCGTTTGGGCTGTTTGATTTCCTCAGCCCGCGCCAGCAGCGTATCGAGATCGCCGTAGAGATTAATCAGTTCGGCGGCGGTTTTCTGGCCGATGCCCGGCACGCCCGGCACATTATCGGTGCTATCGCCCATCAGCGCCTGCACATCGACGACTTTTTCCGGCGGAACCCCGAATTTCTCCATCACCTCGGCAGCCCCAATGGGCTTGTTCTTCATCGGATCGAGCAGCGACACACCGGGGCGGATAAGC
The DNA here is from genome assembly GCF_000963705.1 of Elstera litoralis. Taxonomy (GTDB): domain Bacteria; phylum Pseudomonadota; class Alphaproteobacteria; order Elsterales; family Elsteraceae; genus Elstera; species Elstera litoralis. Next base: position 4,423 of record NZ_LAJY01000093.1, read on the forward strand.
TGCATCAAATCCTTATCGGAGGAGACGATAATCACGTCGCCGCCTTCGGCAATTTCAGCGGCGGCATAGGCGGCGATCAGATCGTCGGCCTCAAACCCCTCAAGCTCAATCGCGGGGACATTGAAGGCGCGCGTCGCCTCCCGGATCAAGGCGAACTGCGGGATCAAATCTTCCGGCGCGGGCGGGCGGTGGGCCTTGTACTGCGGGTAAAGCTCCGTGCGGAACGAGTGGCGCGACACGTCGAAAATCACCGCGACGCGTTCCGCCCCGGCATCGCTCAGCAGCCGCGCCAGCATATTGGTGAAACCATAGACGGCATTCACCTGCACCCCATCGGGGCGCGACATCGGCGGCAGCGCGTGATAGGCCCGGAAAATAAAGCCCGAGCCATCGACCAAGTAGAGGGTTTTGCCAGCCACCGGCTTAATGGCCCGCGTGGCTCTTTGCGCCCTCTTTCAGCACATATTCGCGCCCGCAATAGGGGCATTCGACCCGGCCCGCCGCTTCGATATTGAGGTAGACGCGCGGATGCCCCAGCGCCCCGCCGTCGCCATCGCAGGGAATGGTAGTGGTATCGACCAGAATGGTTTCGACCGGCTTATGGGCGGCAGTCATGGCGGAGTCTTCCCTTCGAGGCCAAAGCTGCCCGGATCATAGCGGAGCCGGTGCGGGGATCAAGGGGGGCGGGCTATTTCGTTACCTCTTTCAAATAGGCCATGAGGTTTTCCAGCTCGTCCGGGTTTTTGATGCCGACGAAGGCCATCTTATTGCCCGGAACGCTGTCCTTGGGGTTGGCAACATAGGCTTTGATCGTGTCGGCACTCCAAACCGTGCCCATCGCTTTCATCGCCGGGGAATAGGCAAAGCCTTCTTTGGTGCCCGCTGTGCGCCCGAACACGCCGTTGAGCCCAGGGCCGACGCCGTTTTTGCCGCTGGCATCGACCGAATGGCAAATCTTGCACTTGGTCGTATAGACCTTCAATCCCGCAGCGGCATCGCCATCGGCGCGGGCGGCTGCGGCAAAGGCAAGGCTTGCGATGAAGACGATGAGGGGGAGGCGCATGATCTCTCCTGATCGGATGAGCGGAACAGGATACCATCTTAGCCCCTGCGGGCACGGCGGTTCCTGATCCAGATCAAGCGTTTCTCAAATCGCCTGCGGCAAAACGCGGCGGAGACGGGCGGGCAGGAGCGCTAGCACCGTTCGCCGAATCGCCCGCCACCCGGCGCTAAGAGCGAGGATGAGCGCCCCCAGCAGTAGCAGGGCGAGGGCAACCGGCGTATCGGAGGAAAGCCCGCGCGTCTCCCCGAGGTAGGAGATCGCCGCCCCGGCGTAGATGAGGCCCGAGACCAGAATCGCACGCCGGTCCGCCGCCAGAGCTGCGAGCGCGAGGAGGAAGAACAAGCCCAGGGTTAAGGCCGGATTGCTACCGCTGCTGAGCGCGCCGATCCAAAACATCGTTGGATGGACAATCAGTGGGGCCGCGAGCAGGTGCAGCCAAAAGGCGATATCGGTGCGTCGGGTCTCGCGGGCCGGGTCTTGAAAATCCAAGCGCAGGGCGAGGGTGAAGGCGATCATTCCCGCGACAAGCAGCAGAAACGGCACGACTAAAGGCGCAGAATCAGGCGCGACGGCGTAAACCAGAGTCACGACCATGCCGATCAGCGCGCCGCAGCCCGCCGCCGGGGAAATCGGCGTCTTAAAGCGGCGATAATGCCCCCAAGCGGCGACAGCGGCGACCAATCCGCCTAAGGCAAAATGCCATTCCAGCGGTGATTTATCCGATTGACTGAGCGCCAGGGTAAAGCTGACCGCGATGACAATATTCCCAACGAATCCCGCCAGCAACAGCAGGCTCGGCAGCGCCATACGGCGCTTGCGGGTGAAAAATTCGGCCAGCAGCCAGCAGGCGGCGGCACTCCCGGCCCCCATCACGGCAGGCGTCCACGCGAAAAGGAAATAGCCGAACGCTCCGAGGAACAGCACGAGGCCAATGGCGACGAAAATATCGCCGAAGCCGGTAATGAAGCGCAGTTTTTCGTCGTCTTGCGGCACGTCGGCGTTGGTTTTTTCGAGAGCCAGCAACTGCTGGTGCTGCGCGTCGGTGATAATCCCGGCGGCGATTGCTTGGGTGAGGGTGCTGGGCGAAATCATCGGCTGGTTTCCTCCGTCCCCAATACCGCCGCCGCCGTCAGAACCGTGCAATATTCGCCGTCGAGATTGGCGAGCGACATGGCGTGAACGTCTTCGGCGGTGTGATGCTTTCCCGTCCAATCCTTGCGGTCGAAGGTAAAGCAGCCGTCTTCGACCAAATAGGTGTCGAAGCCTAAGTTTCCGGCCATGCGCACGGTGGCTTCCACGGAATTATTGGTGATGACCCCGGCCACCACGAGGGCGCGGTAGCCTGCTGCCAGCAGCAGGGCATCGAGATCGGTGCCGATGAAGGCGCTGTTGGTTTGTTTGGCGATAATGGTTTCGCCCGGCAGCGGCAGCGCCTCCGGCTTGAAATCATGCCCCGACTGGCCGGGGCGATAGTGCGAGGTCGGCGCGGTCGAATCATGGCGCACGTGCCACACCGGCCAGCCCTTATGCCGCCAATGGGCGAGCAGGCGGGCGATATTCGCCTCCGCCTCGGGATTATTGCGCCGTCCCCAGGAGGGATGATCGATCGCCTGTTGCAGATCGATCAGCAGGAGCACGGCACCGGGCGGGGGGAGCTTCATCATCCTCAGAAGATTGACGAAACCGCCCGCCCGCGCAAGCCCCGTTAGGCCCGCGCGCGGGCACGGATGAGGGGAAGGAGCGTGTCGAGGGTCGGCACCGGCACGCCAGCGAGGCGGGCGAGTTCCTGGACCGCGCCGAGCTGCGCTTCGATTTCCATCGGACGCCCAGCCTCCAAATCTTGCAGCATCGAGGCGCGATGGGTGCTGCCCGCCATCGCCTTCAAGCGCGTTGGAATATCGGGGGCGGCGCTCACCCCAAGCCCGGCAGCAACGGCGCTGGCTTCACTCAGCAGGGTCTCATAGAGCGGCAAGAGGTTCGGATCGGCGATGACCTGCCCTTCGGCGGAGAGGGTCAGCACGCCCAGGCAGGAGCCTGCCACATTCAGCGCGATTTTCTTCCACACGGCGGTGCGGATATCCGGCGTTGCGGTTACCCCATCCAGCCCCGGTTTCAGCGCGTCAATGATGGCGGCAAGGCGCGGGGTCAGCCCACCCGCCGGGTCGCCCAGGGTAAAGCTGCTCTGTGCCCATTTGCAGTGAATGACCCCCGGCGCGACGATGGTGTTGGGCGATTGAATGACGCAGCCCAGGGCGCGCTCCACCCCAACCTCGCGCCACAATAGACCGCCGGGATCGAGCCGGTCGATGGGGCGTTCGGCCCAGTCGGGGTTCGGGTGCTTGTGGAAATACCACCAGGGCACGCCGTTGACGGCATAGACGATAGTGGTTTGCGGCCCTGAGAGGCTTTTGAGGGCGGGCACGACACTGGTGAGGCTATGGGCCTTCACGGTGCTGATAATCAAATCCTGCGGCCCAAAATCCTCGGCGCGGTCAGAGGCGGGGAGGCGCACGGTGAAATCATCGGCCTCGGTAGTGAGCCGCAAACCGTTCGCCTGGATGGCGGCCAGATGCGGTCCGCGCGCAATCACCGAAACCGCAAGCCCTGCCTTGGCCAGACGGGCGGCGATATGCCCGCCGACTGCCCCGGCCCCCAAAATCACAATCTTCATTGCTTCGTCTCAATCGTAATTTTATAGCCCCCGACTATTGCGAGCTTCGCCCCAGCTTGGAAAACAAACCTTGTCGCGGTGACAAAAAAGGCGGGGAAGCCCCCCGCCTTTCAGTGCTTGCATCACAGAGCGCGTTAGGCCGCAATCCCGCGCGGCGCATCGCCTTGAATGGTCGTCCGATACAAGGTGCGGCGCAGGTCTGGCGGGCAGCCCGTGGCGAGGTGAAGCGTCTGGCGGTTATCCCAAAAGACCATATCGTTCGGCTGCCATTTGTGCCGGTATTGGAACTGCGGCGCGGTGGAATGGGCGTAGAGCTGGGCCAGCAGCGCGTCGCTTTCCTCTTCCGGCAGGCCGAGAATATGGGTGGTGAAGCCTTCGCTGACAAACAGCGCGCGCTTGCCGCTTTCCGGATGGACGCGCACGATAGGATGAACCACCGGCGGCACGCGCGCGGCCTGCTCGGCGGTCAGGCCGGGGCGCAGCTCGCCGTTCAGCTTTTGCTGCTTGAGATTGCGGGCGAGGTAGCTGTGTTCGGCGGACAGCCCGTCGATTTTCGCTTTGAGATCGTCGGGCAGCGCCTCATAGGCCGCGACCATATTGACGAAAAGCGTATCGCCGCCCTCGGCGGGCCATTCCTTCGAATGCAGCAGCGACCCCAGGCTGGGCAGGGCCATATAGGAGAGGTCCGAGTGCCAATATTTCCCGGCATCGACGAGGCCGATGGGCTTACCGTCCTCGATAACGTTGGAGACGATGAGAATTTCCGGGTGGCCCGCCAGATGGAAATGATGCTGCACATGGATTTCCAGCGGCCCAAAACGCCGGCTGAAGGCGATGTGCTGGTCGGGGGTGAGGGCTTCCTGATCGCGGAAAACCAGCACGGCCCGGTCGGCCAAGCGGCGGCGGATGCGGGCAAAATCGGCATCGTCCAGCGGTTGCGACAGATCGAGATTGAGGATTTCCGCCCCCAAAATTTCGGGCAAATCGCGGATTTCGAAAGAAGCACTCATGATTGTTCCTGCCCCCAGCGGTTTACGGTTATTTTTGCGAGGGTGCGAAACAGCAGCCCCTCGATGACAAGGCCGATGATAATGACGGTCAGCAGTCCGGCAAAAACGCTCGGCGTCTCCAACTGTGCCCGATTGACGTAAATATACCAGCCCAAGCCGCCGGAACGGGCGCTTACGCCGAACACGAGTTCGGCGGCGATCAAGGTGCGCCAGGCAAAAGCCCAGCCGATGCGCAGGCCCGAGAGGATTTGCGGAAAGGCGGCGGGGGCGAGGATTTCCACTACAAAGCGCCCGCCGCTCACGCCCATATTGCGCCCGGCCATGCGCAGCGTCGGCGGTACGGCGCGGAATCCGGCGTGGCAGGCCAGCGCCACCGGCCAGAGGACCGAATGGACGATAACGAAAATCAAACTCGGCTGCCCAACGCCGAACCACAGCAGCGCCACCGGCAGCAGCGCGATGGCGGGCAGCGGGTTGAACATGGAGGTCAGCAGCCCCAACGCCTCGCTGCCCCAGCGCGACAAAGCCGCAAGCCCGGTCAGAATCGCTGCGAATAAAATCCCCAGAGCATAGCCGCTGAGCAGCACTTGCAGCGAGGTTAGCGTTCGATCCGGCAACTCCCCCGAAGCGATCCCGTCGAACAGGGCCCCGAGCGTCGCGCCGAGGGTGGGCAGGAGGAGGGAATTATCCAGCCAACGCGCGTAGCCTTCCCACAGCAAGGCGAGCCCAGCGAGAATGATGAGGCGCCGCCCCGGCAGGCGGGCAAGAAACTGGTTTAAGCGGCCGAGCGGCAGCGCGCGGGCGGTGGCGATCTCAGCCATGATCGGCCTCCGGGCTGGCGAAAACACTGTGTTGAATATGGGCTTCGAGGGCGGCAAAAGCGGGGGTGCCGCGTTCCCGGACGCTTTCCGGCACGTCGAAACTGGCCGCCAGCCGCCCCGGATGGGGGGTGAAGGCGAGAATCCGCGTGCCGACGCGAATGGCCTCGTCGATCCCGTGGGTCACGAACAGGGCGGTGGCCCCGGTATCGAGGCAGAGCGCCAAAAGCTCGTCTTGCATGCGGCGGCGGGTGAGCGCGTCCAGCGCGGCAAAAGGCTCGTCCATCAGTAATAGATCGGGCTGAAGCGCGAAGGCGCGGGCGATGGCGACGCGCTGCTTCATTCCGCCCGACAGCGTATGGGGAAAGGCATTTTCCGCGCGGGCAAGGCCGACGCGATTGATCCAGTCGCGGGCAATCGGCTCGGCCTCGGCGCGCGACAACCCCCGCCCGCGTTGCAGCGCATAGCGAACATTGCCCAGAACGGTGCGCCAGGGCAGAAGCTGGTCGAACTCTTGGAAGACGGTCATCCGGTCCGGTCCTGGCCGGGTGATGGGGGTGCCGCGCAGGCGGAGTTCGCCGGAGGAGGGCGTAAGGAACCCGCCGACGGCGCGCAGCAGGGTCGATTTCCCGCAGCCCGACGGCCCCAACAGCACCAGCCGCTCGCCCGCCGATAGGGTGAAGCTCACCCGGTCCACGGCGGTCAGCGGGCCGCTCGCCGTATCGTAGCGAATGGAAACGTCGCGCACCTCCAGCAACGCCGGACCGAGGGCCGGGGCGGGGGGCAGTGTTTCTCGGCGCGGAACCCCGTCCATCGCGGCCTCAGTTCCCCGGCTTGCTGTGCAAACCCGCCTGGAACATCTCTTTCCAGGAGGTCGCGGTTTGTTTGATGATGCCGAGCTTCGCCTGGAAATCGGCGAATTTCTGCGCGCCTTCCGGCGTGGTGGAGAAATTCACGTCCGGCGCGCGGATGATCGCTTCGACAAAGCCGGGCTCCAGCTTGGAATTTTCGGCCTTGATATAGAGGGTGGCGGCCTCGGCCGGGTTCGTCTTGATCCAAGCGTTCGCGGCATCGAGCCCGGCAACGAAAGCCTGAAGGGTTTTCGGATTGGCGGCGATGAATTTAGCGGTCGAATAAACCACGTTGAAGGTGTGCGGGCCGCCGAGCACATCGTAGCTGTTCAGCACCGCATGGACCTTGCCGGTGGCGAGTTGCTGCTGCACGAAGGGCGGCGAGGTGAAATGCGCGGTGATTTCCGACCGGCCCGAGAGAATCGCGGCGGTCGCATCGGGGTGGGGCATGCTCACTGTCAACTCGTCGAGCTTATCGTATTTTCCGAAAGCCTTATCGGCGGCCATTTGCAGCACGATCGGCTGAAACCCGACCTTCACGGCGGGCATGGCGATTCGGTCTTTCTCGGTGAAATCGGCGATGGTTTTAACGTTGGGATTATTCGTGGTGATGATATTCGCCATCGAGCCCAGCGCCGCGACGCCAATAATCTTAGCATTGGTGCGGGTTTTATCCCAGGCCACGATCATTGGGGCGATCCCGCCCGTAGCAAAATCGAGGCCGCCGGAAATCAAAGCGTCGTTCATGGCGGTAGCGCCCGACAGCTTCAGCCATTCGATCTTTGGCGGGGTGATGCCGAGGGCTTTCGCCTCCTGCTCGATCAAGCCGCGCTCGCTGGCGACGATCAGCGGTAGATAGGCGATGCCGAACTGCTGGGCGATGCGCAGGCTCGCGGTTTCGGCGGAAGCGCCCGTTGCGCCGATCAAGAGGGCAGCGATGGAAACGGCAAGGCCGAGGGAGCGTTTTGTCGAAACCATAATCACCCCTTTAAGTTGTAAGGAACGGTAGCACTCCTTGCTGTGGCAAAGGTATGATTTTAATATTTCACAAAAATAGAAACGTCAATGTTATTTACGAAAAATAACATTGTAAATATGTAAATATATCAAAGCGAACCCCTTGGGCGGTTTAAGGGCGACTCATGGCGCGGGCGAGGGTCGAAAACACCCGCTCGTCGGTGCATTGCGCCACATTGAAGCGCATGAACCCGGCGGCGGATTGCGCCGCGCTGAACACATTCCCCGGCGCGAGAATGACCCGCTCGGCGAGCGCTTTTTGCGAAATTTCGGCGGCGTCGAGCCCCTCGGGCAATTGTGCCCAGAGAAACATCCCGCCGCGCGGCTCCACCCAAGGGCTAATGCCGAGCGGCTTCAGGCGCTTGATCGTCAGCGCCATCGCGCGGGCAAGGCGCGTGCGCACGCTTTCCATATGCTTGCGATAGCTGCCGTCTTTCAGAACCGACAGCACCAGTTCCGCCCCGATGCGCCCGCCGCCGAAGGAGGTGGCGATTTTCAGGTCGATCAAGGCCTCGATCCACTCGGGTTTCGCGGCGATATAGCCGCAGCGCGCCGAGGCCGAGAGAGATTTCGAGAAACTGCCGATGCGCACGACCCGGTTCAGCCCATCGAAAGCCGCGAGGCGCGGGGCCGGGTCGGGCTCGAAATCGGCGAAAATATCGTCTTCGGCGATAGTCAGATTGGCGGCTTCGGCCAGCTTCAGCAGCCGATGCGCCACCAGCGGCGACAGGGTGGTGCCGGTGGGGTTATGCAGGGCGGAGTTGGTGATATAGAGGCGCGGGCGGTGGGCAGTGAGGGCTTCGGCGAAGGCCTCCACATCCGACCCGTTCGGCGTATAAGGCACGCCGATCACCTGGGCGCGATGGGCTTTTAGCAGCGCGTGGAAGTTAAAATAACAAGGATCATCGACCAGTACGGCGTCGCCGGGCTCCAACAGAAACCGGCACAGAAGATCGATGGCTTGCGTGCCCGATTCGGTGAGCAGAATTTGATCGGGCGGCGCTTCGATGCCCTGGTCGGCCATACGCCGCGCCAGCAAAACCCTTAAGTCGGGCAGGCCGAGCGGGGTGCCATACTCGGTGAAAGGCGCGGCATCCTCTGCCCGCGCGAACCCCCGTACGCCCGGCGCAGGCTGGCCTCCGGCAACCAGTCCGACGGCAGCCAACCGCAACCGGGTTTCAGAACATCCTCGGCGGCATCGAGCGAGAGGCGCGAGACCCAGAACGGATCAATCGCCCGGTCGAGGCGCGGGCCGATCTGCGCGAGGCTGAGCGGCGGCAAGCCCCCTGCCACATAGAAGCCGGAGCCGGGACGGGCGCGGATCACCCCTTCGGCGCTCAAAACGCTCATAGGCTTCCACCACGGTCGATTTCGACACGCCCAGGCTGTCGGCAAACCCCCGGATCGAGGGAAGCTTGGCCCCCGGCGTCAGCGTGCGCGCGGCGATGCGCCCGCGCACGGTTTGCATCACTTGGTCAACTAGGCTCAAGGGGGTGGTGCCGTCCATCGCGCCTCCGTACTGTACATTTGACCAATACAGTTTTGTGGAATTGTACTGGACTGTCCCTAGCCGTACCAGCGCTTTCCGCCGATACAGAAGGGGCATTCGACGAAAAGGGCCTTATGATGGATAAAAGTCTCGACGGTTGGCTGAGCGGCTTTCTCGGCGTGTTGATTTTCAGCGGCTCGCTACCCGCAACCCGCCTGGCCGTGGCCGATTTCGATCCGGTTTTCCTCACCCTGGCGCGCGCTGCCATCGCGGGCCTGTGCGCGGGCGGGCTGCTGATCCTGTTCCGCCAAGCCCGTCCGGCGAAACGCGATCTTCTGTCGCTCTTGATCGTCTCGCTCGGCGTCATCGTTGGCTTTCCGCTGCTCACGGCGCTCGCCTTGCAGCACGTCACCTCCGCCCATTCAATGATCTTCGTCGGGTTGCTGCCGCTCTCCACCGCGATTTTCGGCGTTTTTGCGCGGCGGCGAGCGCCCGCGCCCGATCTTTTGGCTTTTCTCCGGCATCGGCAGCGCCTGCGTCGCCGGGTTTGCCTTCGTCCAGGGCGGCGCGGGCTCTTTGGTCGGCGACGGCTTCATGCTGGCCGCGATCATCGTGTGCGGCCTCGGTTATGCCGAAGGCGCGGCCCTCTCCCGGCGCTTGGGCGGCTGGCAAGTGATCTCCTGGGCGCTGGTGCTGTCGCTGCCGTTCATGGCGACCGCCGCCCTGCTGCTGCAACCCGCCGACTGGAGCCGCATCGGCACCCCCGCCCTGTGGAGCCTCGTTTACGTCTCGCTGTTCTCGATGCTGATCGGCTTCGTCTTCTGGTATCGCGGCCTCGCCCTGGGCGGAATCGCAGGCGTCGGGCAGTTGCAGCTTCTCCAACCTTCTTTGGGCTGACCTTGGCGGCAACGCTGCTGGGCGAAACGGTGGCTTGGCCGATGGTGGCGGTCACGGGCGTGGTGGTGCTGTGCGTGGCGGGGGCGAAGCGGTTTGCGCGTTAGGGGACGGGGTGAGGTCATTTAGGGCGTACTCGATGAACTTATTCCACTCTAACGGCCTAAGATGACTGTTGATGGTAGAAAGGATGGTGGCGATGGAGTGGTAAAAATGGCCGATGTGGCGAAGATCTTCCCGCAGCTCCTTCGCTTCTTCCTGTTGGCTGATTTCGTCCCGGAGGTGTTTTTCCCGTTGGGCGTATTCTTCTTTCCAGTGCTTAGAATAGGGGGCTATATTCTGTGGTGTATCTATTTTTAAACCGCAGATCAGGTAAATGCGGACGCGGTTTATAAAATCCTTTTCGCATTGCTCGCTGTGTTGCCAGATATGATAAAGCTCATACATGCAGTTCGGCGACCGTAAATAAGAGTCGCTCATAAAAATGAAGATGCGCTGGCCTTGGCTCAAGGATTTCATGTAGGTTTTAA
>NZ_LAJY01000930.1 GCF_000963705.1 Elstera litoralis
TCGGCGAGCTGCTTCGCCGCAGGCTGGCCCTGCGTATCGGCCGTTTTAGCAATGGTTACGAGCGCGTCACACCAAGCCTTTTGGGCACTAAGAACCTCGGTTTCCGTGATGGCTTTATTCACGACCGTAGCTTGTGCCGCAGCACCGCCAGCAGACAAGAATGTTGCAACGGCGGCTACAGTCATCAAAGAATTTCTGATAGACATTTTCTCTACTCGCTCCAATTCGAATTTTACTCGGGGCTGAATTTGCATTCATCGAGTAGCAATGTTTTAACATACAAGACTGAATGTTACCTAAAAGGCGGATTATAATGTCCTTACGGGAAGATGAACGCAAAAATGAACACAGCTTCAGATGCAAAGCGTTCAAGTGTATTCAGGCGGCGGCTCACACTCGCTTTAATGGCGCTTGCAGCAATAGCCGCCTTGCAGGGCGGGTTCGCAATTTGGGCCGTTGGCGTTGCCGAGCATCATGTCTTGCGTGGGCGGGTGGCGGCGGATATCCAGCAGAACTTCACCCTGCTCCGGTTTAGCAAACAGAACCTCCGAAACTGGCTAGCGCAGCGACAGTTTGGCGCGCAGGCATCCGATGAACAGCGCGATACGCTGCTACTGAACATTCAAAACACGCTGGATAAACTGGATTCTCTTGCTGAACAAGCAACCTTGCTCGATCAAGATAGTATTTCGCGCCGAAGGCAGGCACAACGCCGCGAGGCTCTTCTTGTTCTGAGGGTGAGCCTCAATCAATTGGCGCATAGTCTTGCGAACCTTGTTCAACCATCCTCTGGGCTCGACACAACATCGGCTTGGCGGGCAGCCAATGAGCTATTTGATAATGCTGAGGGGCGCGATTTGCGTTTGTTGCTCGCCGACAGTCTGGCAAGAGAAGAAGCTTCCCTGCGGGAAAAGCGCGC
>NZ_LAJY01000931.1 GCF_000963705.1 Elstera litoralis
CCAAATTTAGCTGCCGCGATGCTCGATGRAAAAACCCTCTTCCGATTTATCTGCCGTTATAGTCTGAAACAGCAGATTGCGATTGTGCTTTGGACACTCGTTTCGTTTCCGTTTCTGTACTATTCGCTCGATTTACCCAAGACGATCGTGAATGAATCGATCCAGGGTAAAGAGTGGCCGATGACCATTCAAGGGTTTGAGTTGGGGCAGATGGAACATCTGCTCGTGTTATGTTTCAGCTATTTGGGGTTGGTACTTATCAATGGCGCATTCAAGTATTTCTTGAACGTCTATAAGGGCCGCGTCGGCGAGCGCATGAACCGGCGGTTGCGCTTTGCACTGTACGAACGGATTTTGCGTTTCCCCAATCATCATTTCCGCAAAACGCCGCCCGGCCAATTGGTGCCGATGATTACGGCGGAGGTTGAGCCCCTGGGCGGTTTCATCGGCGATAGTTTTGCCGTGCCCGCGTTTCAGGGCGGCACGCTGCTGGTTATTCTGACGTTCATGTGCCTGCAAGATCCAATCTTGGGCCTTGCTGCGATTGCGCTGTACCCCGTGCAGATGGTCGTTATCCCGCGCTTGCAACGGAAGGTGAATAACCTTAGCAAACAACGCATTCATTTAGTGCGCGAGCTTTCGGACGAAATTACCGAAACGGCTCTGTCGCTGCGTGAAATTCAAACCAATGGTACGAACCGTTTTCATCTCGCCATATTTTCAAAAATGATGGGTATTAACTATTGGATTCGCTTTGATATTTTCAAATGGAAATTCTTTATAAAGTTTTTGAATAATTTCATCGCGCAACTAACACCGTTTTTCTTTTATTCGATTGGCGGCTACCTG
>NZ_LAJY01000932.1 GCF_000963705.1 Elstera litoralis
GGTGATTTCATAGCCATAACGGATGAACATTCAGGGCCTCGTCTCAAGCGGTGGGGTTGGGCATTGATCGAAGCTCTTCCCCGGCAATCGCATATCACCGGATCAACGACACATAACCGTGCTAGGCTACAGGGAAGCCGAAGCAAGCGTCACGCCAATTCAAGCGGCCCTTCGGTCGGTAAGTTTACTAACGGCGTTAAGTCGGTGAATTCAGTCACTTAGCGACCGCCCTCTGTAAAACCTATGGCACTGCGATAGAAGGCCTCTTTTCTAAGGCGGATTTCATCTCATATGATGAAGCACGGCTTGGCACTGTTAACGCGCCAATCGGTCTCAAAGTTCCCGTTTCTCCAACCAATCCCTTCCACCCGCGCCGAAATCCCTTCGAGTAGAATGAGCGACGATCTGAAAAACGGAAATTCCGGCACCAATACCGGCGTTGCGGTCAAGGCGAAGCCGAAGACCAAGAAGCCGTCTATGTACAGGGTGCTTATGTTGAACGACGATTATACGCCGATGGAGTTCGTCGTTCACATTCTCGAAAGGTTTTTCCAGAAGAATAAGGAAGAAGCCACGCGGATTATGCTGCATGTCCATCAGCGTGGCGTGGGGGTCTGCGGTGTCTTCACCTATGAGGTGGCGGAAACGAAAGTCACGGAAGTGATGGACTTTGCCCGCCGACACCAGCACCCTTTGCAGTGCACCTTGGAGAAGGAGTAGCCTTTGATGCTCTCGCGGAACCTGGAAAAGAGCCTGCATACGGCCCTGG
>NZ_LAJY01000933.1 GCF_000963705.1 Elstera litoralis
GGCAGCAAAGACGGCCCCTATAAGGCCCCGACGCCGACGGGGCAGCGGTAACAGCTATGGTGTCGGAAGATGTCCGTTGACGCTCAGCCCGATACCTTACTCTTCCCACTTCCGTTTGAAGAAAAAAAACGGTTACAGCTTCTGTGCCAAGAGCCCTGGACAGATATTCTATACGTTCGGGATTCAACATCCCGCATGACGGGTGAGTACGGGCATGTCTTTAACCCTTCGTGCGTTCAAATAAAATCTTCAGAGCGTGTCAATTTACATTTTAGCTTATTAGAAGATTATAGTGGAATACCTTCTTGCGAAATCTTAAGAATTTGCTATTTATCCGACAATGATATTCAGGATTTTAAACAGAATGATGATTTTTTTCTAGATCTCATGATTAGCATGGGTGGCAGTATAGACCGGTTTGGACGTAAGATTGATAAATTCAATCAGAAATTTCTGGAAACCCCCAAAACAGCCTTTCGTCTTTTGCACAAAGACACTATATCAACATATGAATCGACAACAGATGAAACAATCCTACGGGAACTTGGGGTAGACGTTGAAAAATTTAAAGGCGTCCCTTTTCACCTTAGAACCGACTTTAAAGAAAATTTCTTAGTTGACACAGGTATTTTATTTGAAAATAATTTTGGCCGCTTACTATTCTATCTAGGCTACGATAATTATAATATCTTCATCCTACGCGATAATGATATAGATACACTTTTAGACGAAGATTTCGTTTCTATTTCTGTTATCTAAACTAAAAACGGCCCCTTCCGGGGCCGTTCGCACATCTTATTCCGCC
>NZ_LAJY01000934.1 GCF_000963705.1 Elstera litoralis
CAATCAGCGTTTTCCCGGAATCGCCATCCGGTTGCTCAAATTGGCTGGGGTCTTTATTGTAGACGAGTAAATACCCGGCCCCGTTTTCACTCGCCGACACCACGGAGATTACGACGAAGCGCACATCCTGAATAAATTCAGTCCCTAACTGCGCGTAAAGCGGCCCAAACTTGGACCCTGACATCAGCATATCAGAGAGATATTTATCGACCGACAGCAGACGGTCGCATAAATAAAGCGCATGAAGAAGGCGATAGACCGAAAAGAAAATCGTCGAATCCTCTTTGAAACCAAAAGAATCCCTGAGTTTGGCAACGAAGAAACGCATCAAGGTCAGCATGCCCTCGCGGTCGCTGATAAAAGCGAGTTCTTCAATGTCGGAGAGCCCGCCTTGGGGATCCAACAGAGGATCAAGGCCCCAAAGCTCCTGAAAACTCGCCTCGCCGCTCACCAGATTTTCGGGGTCCATCACAGTCCGAAACTGCTGAACCATATCATTGAAACCCGTGCGACTACAAAAGACTGCCTCGGACCATCCCGGTTGCCACCGCGCCGATGCCGAAATAGTGCTGAGAATGAAACTTTCAGGGTCGGAGGGATCGGTGAGCGACGCCGGATAACTTGCATTGATGATTTCCGCGACATGCTCAATTTTTTGAGAGCAATACTCGCCAATCCAATTCAAAAAAATCGAAGAACTCTCGGAATCCTGCCAGTCAGGCCCTATCGATAAGATAGAATTATACAGATCCCCCGCAATGTTGATCGGAACCTCGATTTGGGCGCGGGTAAATTTACCGCAAGCAAGCGTGATATTCATCGTCAGCTCCGACAGGTCAGCGGGAGAAAGCGCCCCAGGGGTGTCACAGCCATCCGTCCACATTGGTTTGATTCCAAAGCAGCACATAATTGCGCAGTCCGCAAAAACGATCTCGCTCCCCGGCACCGCCCCACCGCCAAACGAGCGCTACCCCCCGCGGGCATGCCGGGGGCCGTCGCATCGATCAGCACTGTGCTTTGAAAAAACGTGGGAAAGGGCGGTACTCAGTTGATAAAAAAGCCCAATAAC
>NZ_LAJY01000935.1 GCF_000963705.1 Elstera litoralis
TTTAGGCGCTCCCAGCCCCGCAGGCGCGACTATTGGCTGCTATATTGACGATAAATCGCCTGAACCTCGGGCGATTTTTTCATCGTTTCGGCGGCAGTATTGAGGCGTTTTATAGATGTCCTCGCTCACGCCTGCCTTGCTGACCATAAAATGAATATCGGCCTGGCTCAAAATGAGGGGGTGAGTTTCGACGGCACCGCCCATTTTCAGTTCCTCAACGAGAACATGCGCCGAGGCTAGGTCAACCAACATGGCCTTTAACCGTCCAGCCTCTAACTTGCGTAAATTCACCTCGTCCCGAACCGAGAGTTCGACCCACTCTGAGAACTGGGGTGATTTTTTTAAAGTCTCATAATCGTCACCATATTCCCAATCGGTGACGGCCCCGATTTTAGCGCCGGGAAGGGCAATAAGCTCTTTCAGGCTCGTGGCTTTCAACTCTTGCGCTTTATTCTTCTGCACGAGAACGCCGAGACGCTCCATACGATAGAACTGCGTGAACCGAGCATAGGCTTCGCGTTCGGCGGTTTTTGTCGCCCCCATCGCCAATTGGGTTTCGCCAGTCTCGACTTCCTTCAGCAATCGCGACCAAGCACGCCCGACGAATTTAATCTCGCACCCACTCTCCTTCCCCAAAGCTTCGATAAGTTGAACGTCAAAGCCGATCAATTTACCCTTGCTATCAAGGTAAGCGTAGGGAAACCAAGCCTCCCAGCCAACGGTAAGACTGCAGTTTGATTGCGCTAAAGCGGCAGGCGAGAGGAAAAATACAGTCAAAGTGGCGATTTTTAGTGAGAAGGTCCGAGAAAAATTTTGTCTAAGGCTCAGGGAGAGTAAATTTTTCATCGAATGATCCATAGGGTTATATTGAGTTGAGTGCCTTTATCCCAAGAAACATATTCCAGTTCAATTACAAATTTAAGATGCAATAAATCTATAAAAAATACTATAAACTGTTTTCCGTCT
>NZ_LAJY01000936.1 GCF_000963705.1 Elstera litoralis
TAAGCAAGACATCTTGTGCACGTTGGAAATTCGATCCCGACGGCTTCATGTGTTTCATAAGCTCGCTCAGCGAGCTGCGCTATTCTGCGTTCTAAACCAGAGGAAAAGCGTGGAACTTGGATACGCTCAATCATCCAAAGGAAAATGTGCTGCTGGACACTTCCTGCCGGAAGCCGACTCATCTGAATTTGGCCATATCGCGAGGACAGGTAGGCCGCCATAAAGAAAGGCGATATACCATCAGGAACAATTTTCGCTATATCTTGGTTTGAGTTGATTGGATACGACCAGCTCTCAAGCGCGACCGCAACACTTCCTACGCTTCCAGACATTGACAGCAAGACCATGCCAGGAAGAACTTCGGATTTGTGGAGTAAGCTATGAGCTTCCTCAGATACCCGAAGAACATTTGAAAAATTGATGAAATTTCCTGCGTAATCAGTTCCTCGGATGAATGGGATTCCTTGTTCCTGATATTCAAATTCGTTGGTTAGTGCATAAGCGCCAAAGCTTCTAACCTCTAATGCAATATCAGATATGCGAGCAGGATTATGCCGCAAGATGAGTTTGTCTGCGACCAAAGCCGCGCGCCCAAAGTACTGGCTATCTAATCTCTTATCACGATTGTCAGCCAAGACTTGAGATAAACTCAAGACCGTTGCCTCAAGCCCCTCCAACAAACCGCTTAAGCGGCCTTGGTCGAAGGGGCGTCCCGAAAAAACTTAGCTTTTCCTTACGGGCAAATTCCTCGAAGCTTCGGCGATACCATCCTCCGTCAGCCCATCGTGGTTGAACAGATCGTGCTCCACGATGAAGTGGCCGTGGCTGTCGCGCAAAAAACTTCCGTCGGGGTTTTTGCGATAGAC
>NZ_LAJY01000937.1 GCF_000963705.1 Elstera litoralis
AGGTACGCAGGTTTCGGGTGCATGGTACGCAGGTTTCGGGTGCAAGGTACGCAGCAACCTATGTTGAGGTGCGTACTTTACACCCGAGGATGTTACCT
The DNA here is from genome assembly GCF_000963705.1 of Elstera litoralis. Lineage (GTDB taxonomy): Bacteria > Pseudomonadota > Alphaproteobacteria > Elsterales > Elsteraceae > Elstera > Elstera litoralis. The sequence continues at coordinate 99 of NZ_LAJY01000937.1, forward strand.
CAAACCGCGCACTAAACACTGTTAATCCCAGGTCTGGTAATCTCAAAAGTTGATCCGTTTAGCTCAATCTTCCACCCGATTTCTCGGAGGCTCTTGAACCCCTCGATCATCTCGATTCGTCGGTTATACTCTGTCTTTTCGTTCACTTCTTCACCACCGAACAAATCATTCCAGAGTGTTCCGGTTTTTATCTTTTGCTTATTACCCGGCATTATCCGGCTGGATAACGCTGCTAATAGGAATTTATCATTATCGTTATTAAGTGATTCAAGCTCACTCCACGTTATCGAATTATAATACTTCCAGTCCCCTGATATAATCAGAGAAAGGAAAGTGTGGAACGATATCGATAGTTCATCGTCCACACGATAAAAGCCAATCAAAGCGCTGCTATACTCCTCCTTCTTTCCTTTCTCATTCTGCCAACGAATAAATATAGTCGTTGATGCTAGATCACGGAGATAAGACATAATAAGCTCTAATGATTTACCTCCCGTTGACCTTCCTAATTTCTTTGCAATATCTCGTAACGATATTCTCGTTGTTATCTTTTTTGCACCTCGTGAAAACTCTCCAACTCCGCGCATCGCTGCAATAAGCGGGTCATTCTCGCTGATTCTAATAACGCCTTTTCCGACGCAATTTTGCAAAGCGTTATAGAAAAAGAAGAAATAGGTGCGACCGATATAATGTGGTCGATGATCGTATTTCGATTTC
>NZ_LAJY01000938.1 GCF_000963705.1 Elstera litoralis
GAAGCGATCATCGGCATGAAAATCTTCACGAAAAAGCGCGGGAAGGAATAGCCGTCGATATAGGCGGTTTCATCGATTTCCTTCGGCACGCCCGACATGAAGCCTTCCAAGATCCACACGGCGAGCGGGATATTGAATAGACAGTGGGCCAGCGCCACCGCAAACGGCGTATCGAACAGCCCAATCGCCGAATAGAGATTGAAGAACGGCAGCGCGAAGACGGCAGGCGGGGCCATCCGGTTCGACAGCAGCCAAAAGAACAGATGCTTATCGCCCAAGAACCGATAGCGCGAGAAAGCGTAAGCGGCGGGCAGCGCCAGCGAGATCGACAGCACCGTATTGATCGCCACATATTGCAGCGAGTTCAGATAGCCCGAGTACCAGGACGAATCGGTGAAAATCTTGATGTAATTGGCGAAGGTCAGCGTATGGGGCCAGAGGGTATACCCGCCGATGATTTCGGCATTCGTCTTCAAACTCATATTGATGAGCCAATAGATCGGCAGCATGAGGAAGACGAGGTAGGAACCCATAACAAGGCGGCGTGTGAGCATGGTTTAACTCCTCCGCCCTTTGGCATCCATCTGGGTCATCACGGTATAGAAGACCCAGCAGACCGCCAGAACGATGAGGTTATAGACAATCGAAACGGCGGCGGCTTTGCCAAGGTCGAACTGCCCCAGCGCCAGCTTCACCAAATCGATGGAGAGGAACGTCGTCGAGTTACCCGGCCCGCCGCCGGTCACGACGAAAGGCTCGGTATAGATCATGAAACTATCCATGAAGCGCAGCAGCACGGCAATCAGCAGCACCCGGCGCA
>NZ_LAJY01000939.1 GCF_000963705.1 Elstera litoralis
CTGTCTATTGATATAGATGAAAATGAATTTCTTTTCGATATATACGTGACGATGATATCTATAAGACAGGCAAGAGATTGTTTTGGCGATAAAAAACTAAATAAATTTTTGATCTCGTTCTCAAAATATCATGAAGACAATCATATTGATAGATGGCGTACGTATGCTAATGATGCAACCGGATTCCGTTTGGAATTTGATTTCTCTGCATTCAAAAAATCCGTCCTTAAATGTTTTAATGCTCCCGAGTGGGGAACATATATAAATTTTTTTCGCGTGCCATTATTTGCGAACGGATCAGTTCAGAGAGTTTGCGATGGAGATTGCTCAAGGGATTATAAATATATTCAAAGTAGAGAGAGGGAATATGCAAAGGAGAGATATTTATCAGCGTTTGGTTTTTCAAATTGAGGATTGTTCATTAATATTAAAAAATGACTCTTATAAAGCGGAAAATGAGGTTAGATTTTTGCTGGATCAAAATGAAGACTCTATGAAGATAGAGTATAGGACGGGAAAAAACATGATAATACCATTCATGCGTTGTGGATTTGACCTAAATTCAATAAAATCTGTTGTGTGTGGTCCAAAATCTCCCCAGAGAACTGTTTACTCTATAAAGAATTTCCTTTCTGCTCACTCTTCTTCAAATATCGATGTGTGCCGGTCTTCTATTAACTATGTTGGATCCTACTAAACCGTTTCTTGAGGGAACCATGACCGATCCTATCGTTATCGTCTCCGCCGCCCGCCCCCGTTTTTCGATCTCGGCCTTATCGAGCCCCGCCACCCTTAAGGGCGAAACGATGTTTTCGAAGACCGACA
>NZ_LAJY01000094.1 GCF_000963705.1 Elstera litoralis
CACGCCATTCAGCGCCGTCAGGCAGGCGATGAGCCCAAAGGTTCCATACAGACGCGCTTTAATCCCAAAACGGGACCCTACCGTTTGAGCAGTCATGACATTCTCCCTAGAAGTGCAACGAGCAGCGCACTCTCACTTTTTCAGATCATTTTTTCATTTAACCTGTTGACTTGATATAGGGTGCCAGAACTAGGATAATTTTTTGTAAATTTTCATCGCGAACGTCAATCTCTTGACCGCGAAAACCATCGGCTTTTGTAGACAAGAGCGCTGCGATTAACTGGGCGGGGGCTTCCGGTTGCGCCAGCCCGCTGCGGTCACGCAGGCGTTCCGGCGTATGGTTCGAGGCGCGGATCGCAACCTGCATGCCCGTATCGACCACGCCGGGCGCAACGCCAAACACCCGTATCCCCGCCTCGGCATACTCCAGATGCAGCGCATAGGTGAGCATAGCGAGCCCGGCTTTGCTAACGCAATAGGCGCTCCAACCCGCAATCGGCTTATGGGCCGCGCCGGAGGAGATATTGATGATCGTCCCGCCACCTTGCGCCAGAAACCCCGGCACAACCGCCTGCGCCACCCAGGCCGCTGCCGATAAGTTCACGTCGATCGTTTCCGCCCACGCATCGGGATCGGCGTCATGAAAAGGCTCCAGCGGGCCGATAATGGCGGCATTATTCACCAGCGCGGTGAGCGGGCCGAAGGCGTCTTCGAGCGCCTCGATCTGCTCGCGCAGTCCGGCGCGGTCACGCACGTCGCACGCAAGCGCCAGCGCCGCGCCCTCAGGAAGCGTGGCCACAACCGCGTCGGCATCGGCCTTCCGACGGGCGAGCACGCCCACTTTCGCCCCCTGGGCCGCGAAAACTTTGGCGCAGGCGGCACCAATACCCCGGCCCGCGCCGGTAATGAGAACGACGGGGGAGGACATTCAGCGATCCTTTCGGGATTAGGGAAGATGGGTTCCCGCCGGAACGGGCCAACCACGCAAGAGATCATCGGCAGAAACCGGGCCTTTGCCGGGGCGTTGCAGGCGCGTGAGGCGCAGCCCCCCCGCCCCCGTCGCCACCGTCAACGCGGCATCAAGCGTGGTGCCGGGCGCACCCGACCCTAAGGCGGTCTCCGCCGCCAGCACCTTCACCCGCTCGCCGTTGATCTCCGTCCAGGCCCCTGGGCGCGGCGCAAAGCAGCGGATGACGCGGTCCAAGTGCGCGGCAGGCAGGGACCAATCGAGCTTGAGCTCCGCCTTGTCGATCTTGGCGGCATAGGTCACGCCGTCCGCTGGCTGAACCTCGGGCGGATAGCGTCGGGGTTATTCAGATACTGCACCATCAACCGCGCGCCCATCGCTGCCAAATCATCGTGCAGGCTACCGCCGGTCGTGGCAGCGGTAATCGGCAGCGCGTCCTTCAGCAGCATCGGGCCGGTATCGAGCCCGGCTTCCATTTGCATGATGGTAATGCCGGTTTCAGAATCGCCCGCCAGAATCGCCCGCTGAATCGGGGCCGCCCCGCGCCAGCGCGGTAGCAGCGAGCCGTGGATATTGAAACAGCCGCGTTTCGGCGCATCCAGAATCGCGCGCGGCAGGATCAACCCATAGGCGGCGACCACGGCGGCATCAAGATTGAGGGCCGCGAAAGCCGCTTGCTCTTCAGCGGATTTCAGGCTGACCGGCGTGAAGACAGGCAACCCATGCTCGCGTGCCAGGCTTTCGACCGGCGACGGCTGCGGCTTCTGCCCCCGCCCGGCGGGACGCGCGGGCTGGGCATAGACCGCGACGATCTCATGCCCCGCCGCAATCAGCGCCGCCAGCGCGTGCACCGCGAAAACCGGCGTTCCCATGAAGGCAAGGCGCATGGAGAAGCCTTTACGCGACGGGCGCGGCGGAGGTGCCGGTTTTTTTCACTTTCAGCAATTTGCGCAGAATGATGTTCCGCTTCAGCGCCGAAATATGATCGATGAACAACACGCCATCGAGATGATCCATCTCGTGCTGAATGCAGGTGGCGAGCAGGCCCTTGGCCTCCATTTCGCGCTCCACATTATTCTCGTCTTTGTACCGCACGCGAATTTCCGCCGGGCGGGCCACGTCCGAATAATGCTGCGGCACCGAAAGGCAGCCTTCCTCGAAGGTCGCGTCATGGTCCGAGACCCAGACGAGTTCGGGGTCGGCCATGCGCAGCGGCGCGCGCTTTTCCGCCTCGGGCGAAATATCGAGCACGATCACGCGCTTCAGCACGCCCACCTGCGGTGCCGCGAGGCCGATGCCGGGCGCGACGTACATGGTTTCGAGCATATCGTCCATCAGGCGGCGCACTTCGGGCGTGACGGTGCCGACGGGGGTTGCTTTCTGCTTCAGGCGCGGGTCCGGAGCGGTGAGAATGGGAAGTAAAGCCATAGGGTTCACATAAGCTGGGCGTTTAGAAGCGTCAAGCATGGCAGCCTGCACAGCAGCCCTCTGCCCTCCCAGCCTTCGCTTCGCTATAAGGCGGGGATAGAGGATTATCCCATGTCTTATAGCGTCAAGGAAGCCTTCAAAACCCTGCAAGGGGAAGGGGCACAGGCCGGGCGTGCGGCAGTATTCTGCCGCTTTACCGGGTGCAATTTGTGGAGCGGTCGGGAAGCTGACCGTTCTGAGGCCGTGTGCCAATTTTGCGATACCGATTTCGTCGGCACCGATGGTAGCGGCGGCGGCAAGTTTGCGCGCGCCGAAAACCTCGTGGCCCATCTGGCCGCGCTGTGGGGGCCGGACCGGGCCTATCGCTATGTGGTGTTCACGGGGGGCGAGCCTTTATTGCAACTGGACGCGCCCTTGATCGCCGCGATGAAGGCGGAAGGCTTCACCATTGCCGTCGAAACCAACGGCACCCTCGCCGCACCGGAAGGGATCGACTGGATTTGCGTCAGCCCGAAAGCGGGCGCGCCTTTCGTGCAGCAGCGCGGGCACGAGTTGAAACTGATCTTCCCACAAGCCGCCCTTCTGCCGGAGACTTTCGACACGCTGGACGCCGAAGCCTTCACCCATTATTGGCTGCAACCGATGGACGGGCTGAACGATGGCGGCTTGGCGCGGAGCCATCACACCGCCGCCGCCGTCGCCTATTGTCAGGCGCACCCGCGCTGGCGGCTGAGCCTGCAAACCCACAAGATGATCGGGATTCCGTAACTTGTTCGAACTCTCCAAGCAATTTTACTTCGAGGCCGCCCATACGCTAGAGCGGAGCATCGAAACCGAGAGCAGCCGACGCATTCACGGCCATACCTATCACGCCGAAATCACCGTGCGCGGCGCCCCCGATCCGGCGACCGGCATGATTCTCGACCTTGGGCTGTTCACCCGCGCGCTCGATAGCGTGCGCGCCGAGTTGGACCATCGCTTTCTCGATGATGTGCCCGGCCTCGGCCCGGCGACGCTGGAAAACTTGTGCGTCTATCTCTGGAAAAACCTCGCCCCCAGCCTGCCCGGCCTCAACCGCGTGTCGGTGTGGCGGCAGGCGAGCGGCGATAAATGCACCTACTTCGGCCCCGAGGAGGCTTAATTATGGCGATTCCCGAAACCGCGCTGGTGCTCTTCTCCGGCGGTCAAGATTCCGCCACCTGCCTCGCCTGGGCCTTGGATCGCTTCGATCACGTCGAAACCATCGGCTTCGATTACGGCCAGCGCCACCGCATCGAGCTTGACTGCCGCGACACCTTGCGCGCCGAAATCGCGGCGCAGTTTCCGCAGTGGCGCGGCAAGCTGGGGCCGGATCATTTGCTCGATCTTGGCGTCGTCGGCACGATCAGCGACACGGCCTTGACCTCGGACGCCGCAATTCAATTCTCCGACACCGGCCTGCCGAATACGTTCGTTCCGGGCCGGAACATTCTCATGTTCACCGTCGCCGCCGCCCTGGCCTATCGGCGCGGCGCGCGGCATCTGGTGGGCGGCATGTGCGAGACCGATTATTCAGGCTACCCCGACTGCCGCGACGATACCATCAAAGCCCTACAAGTGGCGCTCGGCCTCGGCATGGATAAGCGCTTCGTGCTGCACACCCCCTTGATGTGGCTCGATAAAGCCGCCACCTGGGAGCTGGCCGAAGACCTCGGCGGCGTCGATCTCGTCGAACTCATTCGGCGGGAAAGCCATAGCTGCTACCTCGGCGACCGCGACCACCTCCACCCCTGGGGCTTCGGCTGCGGCACCTGCCCCGCCTGCCAACTTCGCTCGAAAGGCTGGGAAGCTTACCGCGCCAATCCGCCCGACCTGGCGACGACGCCGTAGGGGTAAAACGGGAGCCCGGCTCCCGAACCCTCGCTTAAGGAGCTTGCTCCTTAAGTATCCTCTTTCTATCGGCAATCTCACTTCAAGGGAGAGCGTGTGTTTTTAACATTTACCTTATCCTCTCCGGGGGGATAGGATAATCCCATGCATGCATCTCACCCAAAAATCGTAGCGCGCCTGCGCCGAGCCGAAGGGCATTTGCGCGCGGTCATTGGAATGATCGAGGCGGAGAAACCCTGTCTGGAGCTTGCCCAACAACTCCACGCGGTCGAAGCGGCGGTTGCCAAGGCCAAGAAAGAGCTGATCCAGGATCACATCGAGCATTGCCTGGAGGATGCGGACCGCGAAGGCCGCGCCGTCATCGGCGAGCTTAAACAACTCGCCAAATTTTTATGAGCCCCTGCCATGCCTGATCTCGTCCACCTGATTACCGCCGGGGGCCATACGCCCTGGTTTTATCTGCCGATAGCCCTGCTGCTCGGCGCACTGCACGCGGCGGAACCCGGACATTCGAAATCGTTGATGGCGGCCTTCATCATCACTATTCGCGGAACGCCGCAGCAGGCAATTCTGTTGGGCGTTTCGGCAGCGCTCGGGCATTCGCTGGTGGTTTGGGTTATCGCGATGATTGGCCTTGCCCTGGGCGATGCCCTTATTCTGGACCGCGTCGAGCCGTGGTTGCTCTTAGCGTCGGGCGCGATTGTCTTCGTACTGGGCGGGCGCTTGGTTTGGGGGCCGTGCAACACCGGCGGGCGCATCACGACCATCCCCACGATCACAAGCATAGCCACGGGCACAACCACGATCACGAGCACGACGATCATGACGATGCCCACGCCGCCGCCCATGCAAGGGAGATTGCCGCCCGCTTCAGCGCGAACGGGGCAATTAGCCGGCGGCAGGTGATCTGGTTCGGGTTCACCGGCGGGCTCACCCCCTGCCCGGCAGCGATTACCGTTCTGATTGTGTGTCTTCAGGTGAAAGCCGTCGCGCTTGGCATCGGCATGGTCGCCGCCTTCAGCCTTGGCCTCGCCGTGACCTTGGTGGGCATCGGCCTTGCCGCCACGCTGAGCCTGCGTCACGCCGCAGGCCGCTGGTCTGGGTTCGCCCAATTTGCCGAAATCCTGCCGCTGATTTCGGGGTTGGTCATTCTCGGGCTCGCCGTAAGCTTCGTCTGGCGCGGCCTTGCCGGCCTTCACATTTTCTAAGCCTAGACGCCTCCCCCGCCGCTGCCGCAGAATAGCCGCGCAACACGGGCGGGGGCGATGGCACAGCGGCGGAACGGGTTTATGGTCGGGGTGTTCGTCACCATTCTCGCCACGCTGGCGGCGATGGGGGCGGTGCGCATTGCGCTGGAAGGCCCGCCCTCCACCTATCGCCCCATCCGCATCGGCCTACTCATCGCGCGCACGGGGCCGCTGGCGGTGGCCGACCGCAATGTGGAAAAGGCCCAGCGCCTCGCTCTCCAAGAAATCAACGCCAACGGCGGGCTGCTGAACCGGCCCGTAGAGCCCATCGTCGTCGATACGGAATCCGATAGCGCCGTCGCGCTGGCGGGGGCACAGCGGCTGCTCGAGCGCGAGAAAGTCCCGGCGCTCTTCGGGTGCGCGACTTCCGGTTGCCGAAAAAGCCTGCGGCCCTTAGTGGAGGCGGCGGACTCGGTATTGGTCTACCCCTATCCAACCGAGGGGATGGAGGAATCGCCGAACATCCTGGCACTGGGGGCCGCACCGAACCAACAGATCATCCCGGTCATCAAATGGTCGATGGATACCTTCGGGCGACGCATTTTTTTCGTTGGCAGCGATGGGGTGAACGCACGGGTCGCGGCCCAACTGACGCGCCTGCAAATCACCGCCCTGCGCGGCCAATTGGTCGGCGAGGAATATATAACGCCCGACACGCAGGATTTCAGCACGATCACGGCGCGGATTCAGGCCGCCCGCCCGGATATCATCTTCAACTTCGGCACGGGTACGATTAATGGCCCCCTGATGGTCGCCCTGCGCGGCGTGGGCATTATGTCGAACCATACGCCGGTCATGTCCTTCGCCTTGGCCGAAGACGATATTCGCGCCATCGGCCCGTTGCTGATGGCGGGCGATTATGTGGTGCAAAGCTATTTCGGCAGTATCGGCACCGCCGCCAGCCAGAGTTTCAAAGATCGATTGCACGCAGCTTTCGGGCCGGAAGTTCCGGCGACGGCGGCGATGGAGGCGGCCTATATCGGCATTCATCTGTGGGCACGGGCGGTGCAAGACGCGCAATCGGTGGCCTGGAAAGACATGCGCCCGGTTTTGGGCGGCCTTTCGATCAACGCGCCGGGCGGCGTGATTTCGGTCGATCCAGTCACTTTCTACACTTGGAAAACCGTGCGCATCGGCATGATCGCCGACGATGGGCAGATCGAGATTACCTGGGAAAGCGGTCGCCCCGTGCGGCCCGTGCCGTTTCCGGGCCTGCTCAGCGCCGAAGATTGGCAGCGCTCCGTCGATCTTCTCTATGAGGCCTGGGGGCGGCGCTGGGAGCCGCCGCGCTCCGATACCCGGAACGGCCGATGAGCGAGTTCCAACCCTTCCGCCCCACCCGCCGCACCGGATGGCGCCGCGCCCGCTTTCCGCTCGCCGCCG
>NZ_LAJY01000940.1 GCF_000963705.1 Elstera litoralis
AACCGGCTGGCGGAGCGGATCGGGGAGCTGGATAAAACTACGTTGGCGGAGATTTTGGCGCGGCTTTCGAACTCGTAGGCTCTTTTGATTCTCAGCGTCACGCGGTTCCAGTAGAGTTTAAATTTGCTCTAAGTGTATCTAACTTTGCAGACCTCAACACGGAATTGACGATTAATCCCGGCGAAAGCTCGATATTTTCTCTAGAAACCTCACTAAAACCCAGGCTTCCGTAAAATCTTATCGCAGATGCACTTGTCTCAAGAACATAAACATGAATTTCCGTGGAGGCTTTTATGTTCTCTACCAGCAACCGAATTAAGCCATGACCAATAGCTTGCCGTTGATATTCTGGCATAATATACATGCCCCACAGATAAGAGATGGCGCCAACCTCCTTAAAAATCGCACTTCCAATAATTGTATCGTCTAAATATGCTAAAGCTATTTTTACCCCGTCGCCCGAAAGCATCGAACTTAATTCTCGATCATCCAACGTCGAAATTAAATTTTCTAATTCTTTATCGCTTAAAACTTTAAGATATGTTGCCATCCAAGTGTGTTTCCACAGAGTTCTTAGGCCGTTGCGTTGCGCCTCGGATAAAACCTCTGGAATGGATATTGTATAAAAAATCTCGATCAATTTAATAGTTCAACTGGTGAATCCTCCACCGATTTATTCGCGGAACTCTATTCCGCCGCCGCCTGACTAGACCGAAAACTCCCCCGGTAGCCCCAATACAGCCAAAGCGCGATC
>NZ_LAJY01000941.1 GCF_000963705.1 Elstera litoralis
TGCGCCGATCCAGGCTTTCTCCAGATACGGCAGCAGCGAGCCTAAGCGCGCGTCGGTCAGCGTATTATCGCTGATAAACAGCCGGTGCGTGCGCACCTCGTTGAAATATTCGGGGAAGTCGGCGGCATTGAGCGTGGTGCCGACAATATTCGGCACCCCCGGATCATCGACATAGGCTTTACATTCGATCCCCGACCCATCGGGGACAAATTGCCACAGGCTGCACCGCGAGATTTGCAGCATCTCGCTTGCGGTCAAGAGAACGTCGTTCAGGCATGAATCAAGGTCGGGCTGCGACCGAACCGGGCGCGCTCCAATATCTGCCAGGACCGTCATCTGACGCCGAATACGGCGCTCATAAGGTTGGGTCGGAAGGGAAATGCTTTTTGGCACGGGGGGTTAGCAAATCCAGATTGGAGGTAGGAGCGGCTGCATGCTAGAGATACCGTCTCAAGCTACCGTCATACAGCCCAATCACCAACGGTATTTTCGGAAGATTAATAATTTCGTAAGATTACAATGGCAGTCCTAAGAGCAACGTTCAAGGAATCGCCTGAAATCGTGAGCCGATTTTTAGATCAACGCATTACTCTTGATTGTACTGGGCTGCGCTGCCCTTTACCAATCCTGCGCTTTCGCAAAGCAATGCAAACGATTGTTGCAGGCCAACAAATCGCTCTGCTTTCCGACGATCCCAATACCCACCGGGATTTTGCGGATTTTTGCGCAGCGGCGGGACATCGACTGCTCGACGTAACCGAGGAGAAGACCGGGTGGCGCTTTTTAGTGGAAGCGGGTTGCGCTGCCGAAACGGGCGAGGAATAGTCTTCTTGCGCCCTGAGGGAGGGA
>NZ_LAJY01000942.1 GCF_000963705.1 Elstera litoralis
AATTTTGCAGATGCCCTTGCCCGAAAGCACCCGCGCCATCAGTCGGCGGGGAGGGGAGGAAGCCGACTGATTGACATGGTCATAATGTATCATCGCTACATTCTTCTGTCACTCAGTTTTCAGAATGGGCGGATAGGACCGCTTTAAACCCAATTTATCCTAGAGACACGTAGCCTGACTACAGCCGCAAACAGGCAACGGAATATCAGGACAGAATGACAGACGGATTCGTGTCTTTATCGATGAGATGGGCCAGCGGCATGCCGCGATAGGCTTTGACGGGTTTAATGACGATGTGGCTAAAGAATTTATCGATCCCCACGTCGGAATTAATCATCTTCTCACTGAGAATCTGATAATCCCGCACGTCCCCGCAGACAAACTTCAGAAGATAATCGTACCCACCACCAATCGAATAAGCTTCGATAATCTCGGGGATTTTGGCGATGACAGTCTCGAAGCGCTCATAGTCTTCGCCGCGCTGATTCTTCAGCGTTACTTCGGCAAAAACCAGCACATTGCGACACAGAAGATCCAGATCGATTTCGGCTGAGTAGCGGTTGATATAGCCCGCCGCCTCCAAACGCTTCACCCGCTCTAAGCAGGGACTGGGCGACAGGCCGACTTTTTCCGCCAGCTTGAGATTGGTAATCCGCCCCTCAGTCTGCAAAAGGCTGAGAATTTTAAGATCGGTTCGATCCAACTTGCGCGGCGTTTTACCCATAGAAAGACCCTGCCGAATTTTATTCTGCTTGCGTCAGGGATAGCGCAATTCAGTGGCGCTGGCGAGAGGCTTACGTCTGCGGGCTCTCCCTCAGGCCGGTTGCCTCGCCAGATACTCTGAAAA
>NZ_LAJY01000943.1 GCF_000963705.1 Elstera litoralis
CGCGTAGGGCTCGACATCGTAGCCGGGCACGATGATCGTAACGATGGGCCGATCAGTCATTCACCCTGTCCATTAGCGCAACGTGGCTGGCGAGCAACCTATCTTGGTTACGATAGATGAGACAGCCCACCGTCACGGATGCTCGGCTTCGTTATCCAGTACCATGCGAATCGCATGCTCATGGACGTCAATGAAAAACTTATTCGTTGCCTCACTCATATGGGCATCGATCTCTCAGAAGCTAGAGCCGCCAGAAAACCCGGCACAGTTCAGTTCCGGGATACCTGAAATTACCCTCTGGGTAGGTAAAGCTTTCATGATGGTCAGTAAGTCATGCCCCTGCTGCATTGTAGGGGACGCGATGGACATGAATGACATCGATATGTTAGCGCATACTGCTCTCGTTCGACCACGAACCTCTTCACGCTTTTACTCGTGAGCGAACGACCGCTTTTGTCAGGACCGGTCGTTCATAACTGCCGCCCAATATGACCGGATCTGGTCGATAGGCGTCGGTTCACTCCGCTGTGGCTGCATCTTATCGGGCGTAGTAGCTTGGGGTAGCTTATCGCGCTTTTAGATAGTGTGTTGTGGTCTAGCGTATAAAAGGTTTGTTGTGGTGGCAATATTTTATTTTAATTGCGATCCATACCAATGCACCGCCAAATAGTGGAATTGCTCGCCTTAAAAGGCCGCAGGGGGCTATTTTGGATAGCAGGATAACAAAAGCCCCTCGGGCGATTTTCGATAATCAAGACGTAGAAAA
>NZ_LAJY01000944.1 GCF_000963705.1 Elstera litoralis
CCGGGAACAGCGGTAGCCCATCGACCCGAAAACCTTAGAACCAACTGCTAATTTCATCGGCGACTGTCGACAGTACACCCTTATCGGTCACAACTTCGGTTAGGCGCGCGTATTCCGTTTGAAGATTTGCCGTAATCTCGTCGAATGATTTCTGCATACTTTTCAGCTGATCCGCATTTCCGGATAACAACCGCTCCATGAGTTGCGACGCCTCAAGACTGGCCTCCATCAAGCCCCGCTCCAGCGGTGTTGCGTCTTTTTTATCGGCCATGGTCTTTCGAATTTGATCCGACATCTCGCGCGCCTGGGCAAAATCCGCCTCAAGGGCCCAAATGGGGTGTAGCCGGGTCATTTGCTGCTTGACGGCGGCAAACTCTTCCCGAGCTTCGGCCCGTTGGGCGTCAAGCTGTTCCAAAACAGAAGGAATGCTCGCCTTACGCTCCTCCATTTGGGTAAGCCGCGCCTCAATCCGGTCTTCTCTTGTATTCATGTCCTTTAAAATATTCTCTAATCTTGGATTCGATCCTTTTTTCATTTCGAGCAAAAGACTATCGCGATCCGCCGCAATCTCCTTCAATTCTTTATTCACCTGGTTCTCAACTTTCGAGAATTCTTTATCAAAATTAGCTAAGCTTTGCATTTTGAGCTGATATTCTCTTTCTTTTGTCTCCAGCGCATTCTCGGCTTTTGTCATCGTCAGTTCGGCCGTAATGACTGTCCCGACGAAATCTATTTTTTTTGACCATTTCAGCGCGGGTTTCAATGGCGTGTGCAACATCCTGAAGCAGGTCGGCTCTTTTTTTTTCTTGAATAATCAGATTATTTTTGAATTT
>NZ_LAJY01000945.1 GCF_000963705.1 Elstera litoralis
CGGTTCGCATGGATTGATTGTACACCCAAAAAAATGAGTGGGCGATTTGTTTCGGCGGCTGGGTCTGGGTAAATAGAGGTTAGCGGGCATAGTCGCAGCTTCGGAATGCGTTTGATTGCAGATGCTCGATGCCGTTACACTTTAAGGACGGAATTGGTCGCAAGCTGCATCCCGATAGACCGCATGGTTGGGATGCCGCTGAAGGGATAAGAGTATGGCAAAAAAAATGACCGGTAAGATTACTGCAAGAAAAATAAGGTTTATTCGGAAAAACAAGGGACGTCTGAAATATTGGAGACATTTCAGGAGAAGTGTTGGCGTTTTCTGGCCACTTTCTATTTTACTGATCGGTGCAATTTGCTGTGTTATTGTCTCTCTTTTTTATGTCTCGGTTCATGCCCCGGAGTGGACGCTTCGCGAACTTGGTATTCAGGATAGAATTGATCTCTCTGGTCCATCCCTCTCTAATCAGGGCAATATTGTCTTAAAAGCGGAGCGCGAGAGTGCCTTTGAGAAACTCGGGCCTGTAGGCGATTTCTTCGGTGGAATCATTAACCCAGTCCTGACTTTTATCTCGGTCTGCTTGTTGCTCTTGAGTATAAAAACGCAGAGAGAAGAGCTAAAGGAGACCAGAAAAGAAATGCAGGCGGCAACCCTGCAGGCAGAGAGAACAGCTACCGCTGCTAAAGAGTCGATTAAAGTGACAAAAATAAATGAAAGGCCCCT
>NZ_LAJY01000946.1 GCF_000963705.1 Elstera litoralis
CTTTTCGATGTCCGCGCCCTTCTTGCCGATCACCACACCCGGACGCGCCGAGTGAATGGAGATACGGGCCTTCTTGGCCGGACGCTCGATGATGACGCGGCTGATGCCGGCCTGAACGAGACGTTCAAACAGCATCTTGCGCAGCTTCAGGTCCTGGTGCAGCAGGGCTGCATATTCTTTGCTGGCGTACCAACGCGAATCCCAGGTGCGATTGATCCCGAGCCGAAGCCCGATCGGATTGACTTTTTGACCCATTACACCGTCTCCTCGCGCTCACGCACCACGATGCGCAGATGGCTGAAGGGCTTTTCGATGCGCGAAGCACGACCACGCGCACGGGCGTGGAAGCGCTTCAGCTCGAAGCTTTGGCCCACCGACGCTTCCTTCACATACAGCTTGTCAACGTCAAGCTGATGATTGTTTTCGGCGTTGGCGATGGCCGATTGCAGGGCCTTCTTCACATCTTTGGCAATCCGGCGGGTGCTGAAGGTGAGTTCGGCCAACGCCGTATTCGCCTTCTTACCGCGGATCAACTGCGCCACAATGTTCAGCTTTTGCGCGCTAACGCGCATGTTGCGAACAACGGACAGCGCTTCGACATCGGCTAGCTGCCGGGGCAAAGGTTTCTTGCTCATAGCCTTACTTCCTCTTTGCCTTCTTGTCGGCGGCATGACCGTAGAACGTGCGCGTCGGCGAGAACTCGCCGAACTTGTGCCCGATCATATTGTCCGTCACCAGAACGGGAATGAATTTCTGGCCGTTATAAACGCCAAAGGTCAGACCCACGAATTGCGGCAGAATCGTCGAACGACGCGACCAAATCTTGATCACCTCATTCCGGCCCGAAGCCCGGGACTTATCTGCCTTCTTTAGAAGGTATCCGTCAACAAACGGACCTTTCCAAACGGAACGCGCCAC
>NZ_LAJY01000947.1 GCF_000963705.1 Elstera litoralis
GCGATATCGCCCAAGATCTGCACGCGGCCATTGGCGACGATGGGAACGTTTGCGCACGTCATCGAGATTATTAAAACTATTGTTAACCCGTAACGAAATCCGTTCCTTGGCGGTTTCGATGATCCCCGCTGGAGCCACGGCGGCTTGGCGCTGGAGCGCATCGAAAATCTGGGTCGGGCTGATGCCTAAGGTCGCAAGCTTGGCGTGGGAGAATTCCACGAAGATTTTTTCGTCCTGGGTGCCGTACAACTCAACCTTGCCGACGAGCTTGACCGTCAAAAGCTGCTGGCGGACGTTTTCCACATACTGCTTTAGCTCGGCTTGGCTGAAGCCATCGGCGGAGAAAGCATAGATAACGCCAAAAGTATCGCCGAACTCATCATTCACGAACGGCCCCTGCACGCCATTCGGCAGGGTGCGCTGAACGTCGCCCAGTTTTTTGCGCAATTGATAGAAGAGGCTCGGCACTTCCTTCGGCGGTGTGTAATCGGCAAAGGTCAGCTTAATCAGCGTTTCACCGGGCTTCGAATAGCTCACCGCATTGTCGAAGAATGCCAGTTCCTGAAGCTTTTTTTCGAGCTTATCGGTGACTTGCAACTCCATTTCGCGGGCGGTCGCCCCCGGCCAAAAGGCCTGAACCACCACCGTCTTAATCGTGAAATCCGGGTCTTCCTGCCGCCCGAGCCCCATGTAGGAGAGGGCTCCGGCAAT
>NZ_LAJY01000948.1 GCF_000963705.1 Elstera litoralis
CCATATCTCTAATGTTTACTGCTGCATAAACAGGCATTCCATCAACAAAACCCGCGTTGGCAAACGCCGTCGAACTCCGACATCAAAATCACGGTGTCGATCTCCGCTTCCGGGACCGGATCGATATTCCGTCCACCCCAATAGCTTTGATAAGCTTCTCTCGGATTGAGTTCAGCCCATAGAAAATAGAGAGGCATACACCCCGATAGTAGAGCGGGCGCAAGAACGGCTAGAATATAAATTTTCATGCTAGATCTCTGATATATTTATGAACATTAGTAAGCATCTTCTGCACAAGCTCATGCCCATTATCCATATGGCAAACGGGGCTATTATTCGAAACAATGTCGCTTGTTATTTCCCATTCACCATGTACAAGCCCCCTTAATTTAAGATCGCGCCAGGAACCACCGCCATTTCGCGCAACCCGGTTTGACGTACCCATCGATACATTGGAGCATGTCGGCATTGCCGGATCATCGCGGACAAAAACATTATACCAGCGTTCCGTGGTTCGGGGGCGCTCGAAGGGTCGATTGCTTTTTGTGATCTCAAACCCGTCCCGGCGCTCAAAATCTCGTTTCGTAACAGGATCAAGAGTAACGAGCAGATCAAGAGGAATACCGTCGCCAGCCAGGCGCTGGGCCACTTGATAGCTGCAATAGCCGCCCCAGCTATGGCCGACTATTCCGACTTGGTGCCCAGGGTAACGTTTCCGCCACAGCGTAATATATTTGGCAATCTCACGATCGGCATCG
>NZ_LAJY01000949.1 GCF_000963705.1 Elstera litoralis
CCGTGCCGACGACAAACTTCTGCTGTCGCAAGCCCGGATTCCTGTTCCTTCAAAACCCCGATGATCTGTTCTTCGCTGAACCGTGTGCGCTTCATCTTCGTCCGACTCCTTCTGTCGGACTCTACATCAAGACGGATCCAAAATCGGGGGTACGTCATAGGGTTTCTTCATCTGCCTTTGCCATCCGCTATCGAGAACCAGTCTCATGGCACCAACCCCATCAACTCCCCAATCAACTCCTCCACGCTCACCCCTAGCGAGGATCAATGCGTGACGGTGGAAGCCGAACAAGCGGCATAGAGTAGCAAAGGCTTTCCCTGTGTATGCGCCGGATCGCGTGCAGAAACCTCGTGACCGGTCGCTTTGATTTCGGCGTGAAATTTTGCTCCCTCAGTGTCGATTTGACGGAAAAAATAATCAGCCAGCTATGTATACCCAAGGAAGCATATAGCTCTTGTAGAAAATTTCCTTCTTACCAAATTTTTCATGAAATAATTCAGTATCCCTGAACCGCTCGTAGACTCCCGCGAAAGTATGCATTATTACGAATTTTGTATTAGGCTTTCTATGAAATATAGTGGGCAAATCTTCAATAAGACAATGCATTTTCTTTGAGTTAACACTCTTCCTGTTCAAGTGAACTTCGGAAAATAACCCAAAAAAAATTATAGCAATCGAGAGCCCCGAACGCTTCCTTTGTTCTACTGCAAAACAATGCCGATAAAACAACAATCACAATCAGAAAA
>NZ_LAJY01000095.1 GCF_000963705.1 Elstera litoralis
GCTGGGTGCGCGGCTCTTGTCCTTGGCCGACGCCGGAGTGGCGGCGGGGGTCGGAATAGGGAGCGGTTGCATGGCGAGCGCGGCGTTACCGACGCTGGTCGGCTGGGTCATGGTCGGTTCCGGCGCAACGCTGGGAACGACGCGCTGCGTCATCGCCGGTTCCATCGAGGCTTCCACCGGGCGCGGCGGAATAAAGCCGCCATCGACCGAGGGCGCGGCCGACATCGGGGTCGAAAACGCGCGGGGCCGGGTTGAACGAGCCCGTCATCACAGTGTTCGGCGAGGCTTGCGGGCGCACCGGCGCGCTCAGGCTTTGGGTCACGACCGGCTGCGGGGCGACGGCGAGATTGCCCTGAACGCCAAACGCCGGGCCGTTGGTCGGCGCGGTTTCGGCACTCATCACCGGGGCCGCTGCCGCGTGATGCGGCGTATGCATCGGGACGCTGGCCATCGGCGCATAGCCGCTACCGATTGCCGCCGAGCTTTGCGAGACGGGTGTTCTGCTGGGCCGGGCGCGACGTTGCATCCGTCACCAGGGCGATTTGCGGGCGGCGCGGTTCGGCAGCGGCCTCCGACTCGATGCCGGTGGCGACGACCGACACGCGGACGCGGCCTTCCAGGCTTTCATCGAAGGTCGAGCCGAAGATGATGTTGGCGTCCGGGTCCACTTCTTCGCGGATGCGGTTGGCGGCTTCATCGGCTTCGAACAGGGTCATATCGAGACCGCCAGTGATGTTGATGAGCACGGCGCGCGCGCCTTTCATCGAGGCATCGTCCAGCAGCGGGTTCGAGATGGCGGCTTCGGCGGCATCCAGGGCGCGGCGCTCGCCGGTGGCTTCCCCCGTACCCATCATCGCCTTGCCCATTTCGCTCATCACGGTACGGATATCGGCGAAATCGAGGTTGATGAGGCCCGGCATCATCATTAGGTCGGTCACGCCGCGCACGCCCGCGTGCAGCACATCGTCGGCCATTTTAAAGGCATCGGCGAAAGTGGTGCGCTCGTTGGCGAGACGGAACAGATTCTGGTTCGGGATGATGATAAGCGTATCGACATACTGCTGAAGATCGAGAATGCCGTTTTCAGCCAAGCGCATGCGGTGCGCGCCTTCAAAATGGAACGGCTTGGTGACGACGCCGACCGTCAGAATGCCGCGCTCGCGCGCCGCGCGGGCAATGACAGGAGCCGCGCCGGTGCCGGTGCCGCCGCCCATGCCCGCCGTGATGAACACCATATTGGAGCCATCAAGCTGCTGCATGATCTCTTCAATGCATTCTTCGGCAGCCGCCCGGCCCACATCGGGCTTTGCGCCCGCGCCCAAACCGCGCGTCAACTCGGTGCCGAGCTGAATGCGGCGCGATGCGAGGTTATGCCCCAGCGCCTGATTATCCGTATTGGTAACGACGAATTCCACGCCTTGCAGATTGGCGCGAATCATATTGTTAACGGCATTCCCACCGGCACCACCGCAGCCGACAACCGTAATACGCGGGCGCAGTTCGTGATCGCTAGGATTGCTCAAACCGATTTGCATAGCCATTTTGTGCCTCCGCTTCGAAAAAAACTTAGATGATCGAGCTTAAAAAGTTTTCTTTGAGCCATAACCCAAGCCGTCCGATCATTCCGGTCGGCGCGACGGCGGACGTTTTGCGTCCTCCTTTGGCCGGCTCGGATGTCGGTTGAAGGGCGTGGGCGATCAAACCTGTGCACGTGGCATAGGCCGGACCGGCAAAATCGACCGGCAGCCCGTGAAACCCTTGGGGTTTGCCCACACGGACTTGCTTGTCGAGAATATGGGCCGCAAGGTCGCGCACCCCGGAGAGCTGACTTGCGCCCCCCGAGAGAACGGCCCGTCGGCCCGCTATCTTGTCCAAGCCGCTCGCCTCCAAGCGACTGCGGACAAGTTCAAAAGTCTCCTCCAACCGGGGTTGGATAATCCCGGTTAAAATCGACTTCGGAATATGGTGCGCGGTGAGGCGATCATCCTCGCCGACCAGCGGAACTTCGATGATTTCCCGCTCGTCGGCGCTGGCGACCAGGGCCGCGCCGTAGAGGGTTTTCATCCGTTCCGCATGGGCCAGCGGGGTCGAAAGCCCGCGCGCAATATCGGTGGTAACATGGCCGCCGCCGATGGGCACCGAATCGGTGAACACCAGCTTACCATCAAAGAAGACCGCCATCGTCGTCACGCCGCCGCCAAGGTCGATGAGCGTGCAGCCCATCTCCCGCTCGTCGGGCACCAGCACCGACATACCGGCGGCGTAGGGGGCGGCGACGACGCCGTCGAGTTCCAAATGACAGCGGGCGATGACCATCGCCAAGGTTTTCAAGGCCGAGGTGGAGGCCGAGACGACGTGCATATTCACGCCGAGCCGTTGCCCGTACATGCCGCGCGGATCGCGGATGCCCCGGCTGCCGTCGATGGTGAAGCCGACGGGGATAGTGTGCAGCATCGTGCGGTCGGTCGGCTCCATATTCTGCCGCCCGGCTTCCAGCACGCGGCGCACGTCCGCATCGGAAATCTCGTGACTATCGATCGAAAGCTCGTGCTGGGCGACGCGCGACGAGAGGTTGCCGCCGGTCATGCTGACGATGACGCCCTGAATGGTTTCGCCCGCCATTTGCTCGGCGGCCTGCACGGCAGAGAGGATGTTTTTCTCGGCGGCATCGATATCGGCAATCGTTCCGGCTTTGATGCCTTTCGAGCCAATCATACCGATGCCGGTCACGCGCGGCACACCGCCATCCACCCGCGCAATTAAGCAGGTGGTTTTGGTCGTGCCCAGATCGAGCGTCGCCACAATCCCGTTGCGGGCTTTGGTCGATCCCTTGCGCATGCTCATCCTAACCGTTCCCCCCATCCGCCGCTTTCGGCCCCGCCTGCTTTTGCGCCGCCGCTGCGGCGGGGCTGAGTTGCACGATCATGCGGTCGGCCTGTCGCAAATCGATGGCGACAATGTCCCGATCCAGCAGCTTTTGCTGCCGGTGCAGATCGGCGAGCACCCCCAGGGCGACCGCCGGATTTTCTTCCGGAAGGCGCACGTCGATACCGTTGGTGAGATGCAGATTCCAGCGCCGGTCGCCGACCCGAATAGCGGCAGCGACAAGCGGCTTTATCTGCGGTTCCCCCTCCAGCAGCAGCAGGATTTCTTCCGCCCGCTGTGGAGCCCCTTCGCCGACAATCACCGGCAGCGAGGCAAACTCGCCGCCGGGGTCCATCAGAATGGTTACGCCCTTGGAATCCACCAGGTGGAACCGTCCGCCGTTTTTGCCACAGGGCAAAGGGCGACCGTTCCGTGAGACGGACATAAACCGTATCCGGCAGGCGCCGTTCTACGACTGCGGACAGGATCCAGGGAAGCGCTTCCAACCGCTGACGGGCGGCTTCAGCATCGAACCCTAGAATCGCTTCTCCACGCCGAGTTTGCAAGGATTCCATGATCGTTTCGGAGGCGGAACGAATGCGGCCCTCAACGAGAACTTCCTGAACGCGCAGGCCGAAACCCGCACCAACCTGGGCAAAAAAGCCGGGGCGGGGGAGAACAGCGCTGGACGCGGTTTGCATAGGAGCGGCAGGATGTAGCGCAATTGTCACACCCAGCCCGGCGACAATACCGAGAATCAGCGTGCCGCCGAGGCCCCAGAGGGCGGGCTTCAGCCATTTATTCGGCGGGCGACGCTTCGGCGGATTGGGAATTACGATCAGCGCGCGGCCCGGCTCCTTCGCCACGGCGGGCGGTACCAGGGGTTTGCGGCTGGGTGAGGTGATTGGCTGGTTCGGGGAAATCAGCCGGGCCTGCAACTGCGGCTCGATGGGCGTTACCCGAGGGGCGGCGGCGGGGTGACGCTCGGCCCCATCAGCAGGCGTTTGGGATCAGTGATCTTCTTCGGCGATGCCCCGGCCCGCTTGGGCAGCCAGCCGGTGAAGGCCGCGCGCAGACGCGCGCCCGTGCTCGGCTTCTCTTGCTTTGGGGCAATCAGAAAGCTCGGCAGGTTGGGCCGGTCGAGCGGATCAAGGTGCAGATCGCTCATCCCCATCGCGCTTGCTCCACCAATGAGACGACGAGATCGGCAAAAGAAATGCCTCGGCTGCGGGCGGCGTCCGGCACCAGCGAGGTTGGCGTCATGCCGGGCTGCGTATTGGTTTCGAGCAGCCAGACCGTGCCGGGCGCGCCTTGCGTATCGTCATAGCGGAAGTCGGAGCGCGACACACCCCGGCACCCGAGCGCCTTATGGGCACGCACGCCCATATCGTAGAGTTCGGCCAGGACGCTTTCGGGAACATCCGGCGGCATGATGTGTTCCGCCTCACCGCCCTTATACTTGGCTTCGTAATCGAAGAACCCGTGGGCGTGGCGAATCTCGATCGCGCCGAGCGCGCGGGGCTCGCCGGTTGCAGGATCGTCCATGACGGCGACGGTCAGTTCGCGCCCGGCGATATAGGGTTCGACCAGAACTTCCTCGCCAAACCCCCAATCGGCCACCGCCGGGCCATTGTCGCCCGCGCGCACGATCTGCACGCCGAAGCTGGAGCCTTCGGCGGGGGGCTTCACCACGTAAGGCCGGGGCATCACGTCGCCTGCCAGCACCTCGGCCTTCGAATAGACCGCGCCGCCGGGCACCCGCAGCCCTTCGGCGGCAAAAACGCGTTTAGCGGCGGGCTTGTTCATCGCCAGCGCCGAGGCCAATACCCCGGAATGGTATAGGGGATTTCCAGCAGATCGAGAATCGCTTGAACGCGCCCATCCTCGCCGCCGGTGCCGTGCAGAGCGTTGAACACCGCATCGGGCTTCGGCGTCAGCGCAGCGATCAGGGCCGCCGGGTCTTTCGGCGCGTCGATCTCCGTCACCTCAAATCCCTTTTCGCGCAACGCGGCGGCAATGGGCACGCCCGAGGCGAGCGAGACGGGGCGCTCGGCGGACCAGCCGCCCATCAGCACAGCAATGCGGTGGAAGCGGCTCATGCGACCTCTCCCGAAGAAACGCCGATGCGTTTAATTTCCCACTCCAGGGTAACACCCGAGGTTTCCAGCACGCGGCGGCGCACCTCCTCGCCCAGGGCTTCGATCTCGGCGGCGGTGGCCGTGCCGGTATTGATGAGGAAATTCGTGTGCTTTTCCGAAACCTGCGCACCGCCCAGCATGAGCCCCCGGCACCCGGCCTTATCGATCAACTCCCAGGCCTTCTGGCCCGGCGGATTCTTGAAGGTCGAGCCGCCGGTTTTGGCGCGGATCGGTTGCGCGGCTTCCCGGTTGGCGCGGATTTCGGCGAGACGCGCGCCGATGCTCTTCGGGTCGGCTTCGGTGCCGTGCAGGGTCGCGCCGGTGAAAATCCAATCGGCGGGGGCTTCGGAGTGGCGATAGGTCAGGCCCATCTCGGTCAGCGTCGCCGTCTGGCGGTTGCCCTGCCGGTCGAGCGCGCGCGCTTCCACCAGGACTTGCGCCATATCGCCGCCATAGGCCCCGGCATTCATGCGCAGCGCGCCGCCGATGGTTCCGGGAACGCCGGAGAGGAACTCCAGTCCGGCAATCCCGGCCTCGCCTGCGGTGAGCGCAACGTTCAAATCGAGCGCCGCCGCGCCCGCCGTAACCTCGGTGCCGTCCGTCTTGATCCCGGCAAAGCCCTTACCCAACCGCAGCACGACGCCTGGAACGCCGCCGTCGCGCACCAGCAGGTTCGAGCCAACGCCGATCACCGTCACCGGCACCTCGGGCGGCAGCCCCGCGAGCAGGGTTGCGAGATCGTCCTCATCCGCCGGACGCACCAAAACTTCCGCCGGGCCGCCGACCGCGAACCAGGTGATCGCGCTCAGAGGGGCGTTCGCCGTCACCCGACCGCGCAAAGGCGGCAGGCGCTCGGCGAGCGGAACGGCGCTGTCGGGGCGGAGGCTGGCCATCATACCGTCTCACCGCTCAAAGGTTCGCCGTAAAGGTCGGCGAGTTGCGCGGGCAGGGCGTTGGCCCAATTGGTGATCGTCCCCGCGCCCAAGCAGACGACCATATCGGACGGGCGGGCCATTTCCTTGATGATCCCCGCCAGATCGTCCGGGCTTTCCAGCGGGCGCACGAAGCGGTGGCCGCGTTGCTTCATTCCGGCGATGAGACTGTCGCGCGACACGCCCTCGATGGGGGCTTCGCCCGCCGCGTAAATATCGGCGACGATCACCGCGTCGGCATCGTTGAAGCAGGTGCAAAAATCTTCGAACAGGTCGCGGACGCGGCTATAGCGGTGCGGCTGCACCACGGCGATGACGCGGCCCCGGCAGCCGGAGCGCGCGGCCTTCAGCACGGCGGCGATTTCGACGGGGTGATGCCCGTAATCATCGATCACGGTAATGCCGCGCACTTCGCCCGTGCGGGTAAAGCGGCGCTTGACGCCCTTGAACCCGGCAAGGCCCCGGCGGATGGTATCATCGTCGATGCCCATTTCCAGCGCGACCGTAATCGCGGCGAGCGAGTTCTGGACGTTATGGGTGCCCAGCATCGGCAGTTGCACGTTGCGCAAGATCCGCGTCGGTCCGCCCATGCGGTCGCGGATTTCCACATCGTAGCGCGCGCCGGTCGGCTGCTGCATCAGGTTCAACCCGCGCACGTCCGCTTGCGGGGACAGCCCGTAGGTGACGACGCGCCGGTCGAGTTTCGGGATCATCGCCTGCACGCCGGGATGATCGATGCAGAGCGTCGCAAACCCGTAGAACGGAATATTCTCGACGAAGGTGCGGAAGCCTCCTGCACTTTGTCGAAGGTGCCGTAATGGTCGAGATGCTCGGGGTCGATGTTCGTTACCACGGCGATAACGGAAGGCAGGCGGGTAAAAAGT
>NZ_LAJY01000950.1 GCF_000963705.1 Elstera litoralis
GCTTGCGCAAATCCTTAATTACAATTGCCTCCGCCGGAAGGGCGGATGCCGTGCGTGCGTTGGTCGCCGGTTCCATCTCGGTCATCGTCACCCTGTTCACGCTCCCGTCATCATCATGTCTCTATCACAGCGCTTCCAGCCCCCGAGTCAAGCCGGGAAACTCGGTGCAGCCCGCTTTGGCTTAGGCTGAGCAGGAACTGCCCAAGCAAGAAAAATACCAAAAACGAAACCGTCGCATCTCAAGTCAAAGCGCTGGGGTGGTGCTCAGAGAAAATGATGAATTCTGCAAACTCAGGCGGTTCCCTGAAAAACCTTGCAAAATTAAAACGCCTGTCTCTGCTTCCCATCGCCGAAATGTTACGAAACTGTGCCCAAACTGCGACAAAAGCGCCAGATACTTTCGAGACACACTCCCAGAAAGCCAGATTATTCCAGCACGAATGGGGGAAACCGGCGAGAAACACGAGAACGGAGGCAGATTTGCCGCATTTTCTGCGGCACGCCCGATTAAATTCACCTGAAACAAAACACCCTCCGGCGGGGACCGGAGGGTGCTGAGAAGGCTTAGGCCTGAAAAACGATCAGACGAAGAGTTGAGCAATCTGCACGGCATTCAGTGCCGCACCTTTGAGCAACTGGTCGCCCGAAACGAAGAAATCGATACCGTGGTCGCCAAAAATCAGGCTCTGACGAATGCGACCGACGTTGCAATCATGCTGCATCGTGGCATTGATCGGCATC
>NZ_LAJY01000951.1 GCF_000963705.1 Elstera litoralis
ACAGTTTCTTTCGCAGATGCGAAAGGCAAAAGGCTAATTCACTGCAATTTCAGGGGGCAAGGCCTGCGGGCGTTGCAGCATGATCTGCACTTCGTCCTTCCGGCCAAAATTCAATAGGACTCGCGCGCGTTCTTCCAAAAGGTCGGGGTCCAATCGATCCGGCCGCATCAAAGACACCCGTTTTTCGAGTATTTCCCGCTCCGCATGAACAAGATCGCGGGTAATTTCGGCCTTGCGGATCTCCTGCTGCAAATGCAGATAGGCCAACATCCCCCGGTCGCCATGCACGGCATGATAGGCGAAATAGGCAACGAAAGACGCGCCCAGCAGCGGGGCGATCACGGTATGCGCTTTGCGCTTCAGAATGGTCAGGACAGCCATGACTCCAAAGAATCATAAGGGAGTCAGGGGGTCAACAGGATTATCTCAGAAATGAGTCCAGACTCAAAATGTCATATATCGAGTCGGGATTATATACCCAAGCCTTAGCTTCGAGATACCCGGCTTAGGGCCGCAATCTGCCCCTGCAAATTGCCCATAGCCTGAAGCAAATTCCGATCACTCTGCTCTTGCGCGGTCAGCCGCTGGTCCTGCGTGCTTAAGCGCTGCTCCACCGCAGCTAAGCGCGTATTGAGCTGATCGAACCCGTCGGTAATCAGCTTCGCAAGCCGATCATCGCGCGCTTCAAGCTCCCCCGCAAAACGCGTGGGC
>NZ_LAJY01000952.1 GCF_000963705.1 Elstera litoralis
TGCAAGCGCCAATCGGCAATAAAACGGATATAGCGCTTCACATCGAGCGGCGTCATGCCTTCGACCGGCCCCATTTCGAAGGCGAGATCGATGAACGCGTCTTCCAGGCGCACCACCTGTTGGCAGCAGTCGGAAATATCGTCCTTCACCGATTGCGTCAGGCAGCCGGTTTCCTGGGCAAAGGTGTGGAACAGCTTGATAATGCCTTCGCAGTGCAGCGATTCGTCGCGCACCGACCAGGAGACGATCTGCCCCATGCCCTTCATTTTATTGAAGCGCGGGAAGTTCATCAGCATGGCAAAGGAGGCGAAGAGTTGCAGCCCTTCGGTAAAGCCGCCGAAGACCGCCAACGTGCGCACAATATCGGCGTCGGTATCGACACCGAAGCGCTGCATGTAATCATGCTTATCGGCCATCTCTTTATAGCGCAGGAAGGCGGTATATTCCTGCTCCGGCATGCCGATAGTATCGAGCAGATGCGAATAGGCGGCGATATGCACCGTTTCCATATTTGAAAAGGCGGTCAGCATCATTTTAATTTCGGTCGGCTTGAACACCCGGCCGTATTTTTCGTGGTAGCAATCCTGCACTTCCACATCGGCTTGCGTAAAGAAGCGGAAGATTTGGGTCAGCAGATTGCGTTCGTGATCGGTGAGTTTGCGCGCCCAATCACGGCAATCTTCGCCCAAGGGCACCTCTTCGGGCATCCAATGGATCTGTTGCTGACGCTTCCAGAACTCGAAGGCCCAGGGATATTCGAACGGCTTATAAGCCTTACTGGCGGACAGAAG
>NZ_LAJY01000953.1 GCF_000963705.1 Elstera litoralis
TCCGGCGCTCCTGAAGATCATGAACAAGAAAGGGTGAGTGATGGGCGCATATATAGCGCCGGAGTGTGACGAAAATAGGTCTATTCCTGCACATCACCCCTGCGTCGGGAACAGAAACCCCAAAAGCCCCCGCAGGATATTGCGCTGCGGCAAAGTTTTTCTGGTGATAAATATGGCTCACGCGGGTTCATATTCAGCGATTCTTAAGAAAAGCCCTTAACCTTCTTGACGGTTCGGCGACAGCCCCCTGAAAAAGCCAACGCCCGGCAAAGCCGGGCGGGGGTTTTTTTTGCAGGACGCAGCGCAGCGAGAGAGTTCACGCCCGCCCGGCAGGCCTATTGCTGGATTTTAACGGCGGTGACAATCAGATCTTTCGAGGAAGATTGGTTCTTCACAATGCCGGTCACTTCGACGCGAACGTGAAGCTCTTTGATATGGGCGACCCCATTGCGCGTGGCCAGTTCCTGCATTTTTTTCAACAGGTTCTGCACGATGGTGGCCTTATCGGCATAGGCGAAGCATTTCTCCTTCCCCCCCGATGTAATCAGATGGAGCTCGCAGACCGAGTCTCCCGTCGAGGAGATTCGATCCCGAATATCTTCGATCTCTCCATCGATGGTGCGAACTGTTTCCATTCCGGCCCTATTGCTACCCTGCTCGGTGCCTCTGCGCCATCAACCAGGAGGGGTGCGCCGCCGGCCCACACAATACCTGAAAACGCGCCGATCCGAAGAGGTGTGATACCACTTACC
>NZ_LAJY01000954.1 GCF_000963705.1 Elstera litoralis
TATCCCGCGCTCGAAAAAGGCACGATTGACGCCGCCGAGTGGGTCGGCCCCTACGACGATGAGAAACTAGGGTTCTATAAGGTCGCAAAATACTATTATTATCCCGGTTGGTGGGAAGGGGGCTTGAATCTGTCGGCGATCGTCAACCGCGAGCAATTAGAATCGCTTCCGAAGGAGTATCGGGCGATTCTGGAGGCCGCGTGTTACGAAGCCAGCATTGCGATGATGACCAAGTACGACGCGCAAAACCCGATTGCGCTGAAGAAGCTGATCGGTTCGGGGGCGGTGCTCCGCCCGTTCTCGCGGGAGATTTTGCAGGCGGCTCACAAGGCCTCCTACGAACTCTACGAGGAATTGGCGAAAACCAATCCGAAGTGGAAGAAAATCTACGAACCGTGGAAAGCCTTCCGCGACGATCAGTACCTCTGGTTCCGTGTGGCAGAAACGACCTTCGATAATTTCACCTTCACGGCGGGCGCCCAGCGCACCCCGTAAGGCAGGCAAAAACAGGGGAAGTAAGAGGAACCTCTTGCTTCCCCGATACAAAAAGTGAGGGGGGCTTATGGGAGCTTTACTATCCCTCAGTCGGTTCATCGACCGGCTGAACGAATTCGTTGGCGGAAATATTAAATGGTTTCTGCTGGTCGCCGTCATCGTTTGCACGGTGAATGCACTCATCCGCTATCTCTTCGATAATAGTTCGAACGCTTGGCTGGAGCTGCAATGGTATTTGTTCGCGGCAGTGTTTCTGCCGGGGGCGGGCTATACGCTGCTGCGCAACGAGCATGTGCGGATCGACGTGATTATCGGTCGGTTCAGTCCGCAAGCGCGGGCGAAGGTCGAAATTTTCGGCACGCTGGTTTTCCTGATGCCGGTGGTGCTGCTGATTCTCTATCTGTCGTTCCCGATGGTGTGGGATTCGTTCATCCACAGCGAAATGTCCAGCAATGCG
>NZ_LAJY01000955.1 GCF_000963705.1 Elstera litoralis
CGTAAACCGGCAGAAACGACACGCCAACGGCATCGGCGGCGACCAGCGCCAAAAACGAGAGTTTGATTGGCCAAAGCCGTTGCCTGTGCGCGGTCATCCCAGGCTGATACCCTTTTAACGTCAGCACGCGCCGTCCCTCTCCTCGAAGATTGGCGACCGTCTGAATATCTAAATAGGCTTTTTAAAGATTCTACCGCACGGCGCAAGGGCGAATGGCAATAGTCATAAAATTGTAAATTGTGATTAACGGCGGTCATTCTTATACACTGTCAGGACTAGTTTTATCGACCGCTGCCCTACGATTACAACGAGGCTTTCTCCATGCTCCCTAAGATCCTTAAGGCAACTTTGGTCTCGGCCAGTATTATTGCCGCTTTTTCCGCAACCTCTGCCGTGGCACAAGAAAAGAATGTGCTGATGGTCCTGTGGAAAAGCTGGATGCCGGCAGATAAAGCCTTCGCTCAGAAGTTAAAAGACTCGGGCGCGACAATTCATTACTCGGAAATTAATGCCGAGCAAGACCGCTCGAAACTCGCAACGGCGATCCGCGTTGTCGAGGGCGATATTGCCGCTAAGAAGTTCGATTTGATCTATAGCTACGGCACGGTTTCGACGCAGGTTACCAAGGCGACGGTGAAAAATAACACGCCGGTTGTTTTCAATATCGTCTTC
>NZ_LAJY01000956.1 GCF_000963705.1 Elstera litoralis
AAGGCGCACCGAATTGGCGCAAGCCATGTTCCGCTTCCTGCCGCACCGGGCCGAACTCGATTTGATCGGCTGGCCGGGCGATGTTTTCGAGCATTGATTCTACGGGAAAATCCCCTGTGGGGTTTGCCGGGTGTGAGTTGCTGTATTCTGCAAATTTACGTCTTTTTGACAAATTGTTGCTGATATGCAACACGGCATTGCTCTACCGCACGGGGGGGCGAATGCGTCATTTTTCAAGGCGGTAGCAGGGGTCAAAAGTAAAAATGCATGTCTTTTCAGCACTCTGGCGCAAGTTTGTGCGACGCCACTACGCTTGACACAGATTGGCCTGTTGTTACAGCGTTACACCGTGACAGCCCGGCAGCGCTTCGGTGCGCCGCGCTCGTCTTGCAATCTTGCGTTGCGATGACATGATCTAGGGGATTTAGGCATGAAGAAGATTTTGCTGGCCACGTCGGCCCTGGTTCTGGTTGCCGGTGCGGCTTCCGCTCAACAGGTGACGACGAAGGCGCCGTTTACGGTTACGCTCGGCGGTTCGGTCCGCTCCGATTTCATCATTGTGAACGATGATGCTGCTAACGCGGAATCGCGCGAAGCCCGCATGGACTATCGTCTGACGCTGAAAGCCGAAGCCAAGGCCGAAAATGGTCTGACTTACGGCTTCAGTGCCCGTCTGCGCAACAATCAGAACGACAGCAACCAGGTCCGTCAGGATACGCTGGGTGCTGATACGAAGTTCATCTATCTCTCCGGTTCTTGGGGTAAGATCGAACTCGGCGACACGCTGGCCGTCGACTCGCAGTTCGAAATTCAGGCCCCGTCGGTCG
>NZ_LAJY01000957.1 GCF_000963705.1 Elstera litoralis
CTGTCAAGCGCTTGGTGGAAGTTTTAGGGAATGCCTAAAATTTAGGCTGAGTGGCGAAATTTTTTTCCAAATCAATGACGGAATTCTGTGCATCGCGCCCCTTTTCCAGGCTATGCCTTCCTGGCATGCCTTGTGCTAATCTACCGGCAGGGGGCAAGCTGGCGAATGGGTCGCCAGGCGGAGAAGAAGCGCAGAACCAATGAAAAAAGTCGAAGCGATTATCAAGCCGTTCAAGCTCGACGAGGTCAAAGAAGCCCTCCATGAGATCGGTATTCAAGGGCTGACCGTGACCGAGGCCAAGGGCTTCGGACGTCAGAAAGGCCATACCGAGCTGTATCGGGGGGCTGAATATGTGGTCGATTTTCTCCCGAAGGTGAAAATCGAGATCGTGATGGACGATGCGCTGGTTGAACGCGCCGTTGAAGCGATCCAGCAAGCTGCCCATACTGGCCGCATTGGCGATGGCAAAATCTTCGTCATTCCGGTCGAAGATGCCATTCGTATCCGAACCGGCGAAAAAGGCGGTGACGCGATCTAGCGTCTGCCTTAGCCTAACCTTATCCCTCAACCTTCGCCATCCATCCGAAACGGGAAGATTACACATGTCCGACGCGAAAACCGTACTGTCGTTGATCCAGGAAAATGGCGTGAAGTACGTCGACTTCCGCTTTACCGATCCGCGCGGCAAATGGCACCACACGGCACAGCACATCGTTACGGTCGATGAAGACCTGCTGAACGAAGGCATCATGTTCGACGGCTCGTCGATTGCCGGTTGGAAAGCCATCAACGAATCGGACATGCTGCTGAAGCCGGACCTGTCGACCGCCGTTA
>NZ_LAJY01000958.1 GCF_000963705.1 Elstera litoralis
AGCCTGTATTGCCGAGATTGCCAAGCCGGGGAAGGTGGAAACCCTCGCCCAATCCACTGAAAAACACGCGGGCTTCGCCCTTTGGTCGCTGCTGTTTTACGCCCTCTGGTATCGCGCGCAGATCGAGCGTAAGCCGATGGACGGGAGTGTGTGGGAGTTGTTGAGCTAGGGGTGACCCGTTTGTTGCAGTACAATTTATTATAGAAAAATTAATGTTAAAACGATATAATCTTGGCGAATTGATCTGAATTGTGATCTTACGGAGTTAAAGGAAGCATGACGATAATAAATCTTCCGCTGACTCGTTATGATGTCCTTCCCGGAGATATTATATCAAAATTTATGCTCTATTCGACTCTCGGCTGTGATTTGGTTCTTGAATTACCTAAGGAGCTAGCGTCGGACGATTCTGTTTCCTCAATTTTGAGCCAGATCGGCGAGGCGCTCGATGCTTTTAAAGCTAAAAAACATGCTTATAGATTTCATCGGGATGACGATCAGGAGCCAACAGTATACTATATTCACGAATTCTCAATTCGTATTGGAAATGACACGCATCCCTTAAGCTTCTCCTTATCGGAGGAGCTGATAAGTGAAGATGCGTTTATGCTCCCCGATCGGAAAAGCTGGGTAGACGAAATTGACGATGAATTAGGCTGAGCGGCTGAGGTTCAGCCTACCCTTTCTCACATCTTCGGCCACGCCCGATCAATATCCGCCTTCCG
>NZ_LAJY01000959.1 GCF_000963705.1 Elstera litoralis
AAGATTAGGGGTGGGAAGCGTGCCTTCATCTTTAGGCGTCAAAAATTGCTTATAGCTGATGTGGGTGATGAAAGTTTTGATTGCGTCAGGCGAGAGGGGTTTTCCCGGCTTCGCGCAGAACCAGCCCACCGATGATAGATAATCCCATGCAGAGCGAAAGATGCTGCAATTATTTACCTGAGAGCTTGCGGTGTAACTGAAGGGGATGAACTTAAATTGGGCGCGACCATGATACAGATCGTCAAGTTCACCAAACTCTAGTGAAAAATCTTTAAAATAGCGGCCAGCATAATTTTGAAGTGTGTCCTGGTTCCAGTGACGAAAATGTGTTGATTCATTTACGCCAACAAAACTACGGTAATCCTTATCTTCGGCGCGGATTGTGTAAAAATAAACTTCACCGCTGTTGGTGGAATTGGCACCCTTATCATAACCAGCCGATTTAATCGCGGCCTTGCCCCAGCCGGTTAACTTAAGTTCCAAGGGGGACTCATCCGCACTTGTTGCTTTCCACCCTTGCCAATTTTGTGCAAAAGCAGGGCTCGCGGCTGTAACGAGGATGATGGCTGGGATGATGTTTAATAGCTTCAGTTCAGGCGCCCAATTGGTCACGATCATACCTCGTCCGAGTCCAGAAAGTCCGAGGTAAGTAGCACAATGGGCGGGTACGAGCCACAGAGTTAATCAAATTTTAATCGAATACCATTGTATTTAACTCAGCCATTCAGTTTGCCCGCACCTCATAAGGGTTTTTCGGC
>NZ_LAJY01000096.1 GCF_000963705.1 Elstera litoralis
TGACCGTCGCCGATAGCGGGCGGGGATGCAGCAGGCTTCGTTAACGCCTGCTGGGCGGGCAGGCCTCGGGGGCGAACCCCGCCTTACCGGAACGGGAGATCGACGGGCTCGGGCTCGGCCTGGGGCTGGTGCGGCGGATTGCTGATAGTCTGGGGATCGCCCTGCGCGTCCATCTCGGCCCGGCGGGCGGCACGCGCATCGAAAGCCTGTGGCCCGCCGCGCGCCCGCTGGCGCTGCCGGTGGAAAGCGTCGGCCTCGCCCTGAAACCCGGAATCGCCCGCAGCCTGCTCGCCGAAACCCTGGCCCAAAGCGACGCGGCGGTGCTGGTGGCCGACAGCGGGCGCGCGTTGCGCCAGCAGATGCGCGGCTTGGGCATTCGCAGGCTCGACGCGGTGATTCTCGATGAGCCGGAACAAGCGCGCCATGTTCGGCAATCGGCCATCATCCTGTTCCGGCCCAATCTTTGCGAGATTTTGACGGAGCTGCGTCAGCGCCCCTGACGGCTAAGGTAGGCGG
Source organism: Elstera litoralis (assembly GCF_000963705.1). Taxonomy (GTDB): domain Bacteria; phylum Pseudomonadota; class Alphaproteobacteria; order Elsterales; family Elsteraceae; genus Elstera; species Elstera litoralis. Next base: position 517 of record NZ_LAJY01000096.1, read on the forward strand.
CTTTCTGGCGGCTATCGGTGCCCAGCGCTTTCAGCAGATTATGGACGTGGATTTTCACCGTGGCTTCGGCGATGCCGAGAGACCGGGCGATTTCCTTATTGCTGCGGCCCTGTTCGATCAGGCCGAGAACCTCGTGCTGGCGCGGGCTGAGCGGCCCCGGTTGCGGCGCGGGTGGCACCATCGCACTGCGGCGCTGCTCGTACCAGCCGGGCACGACGCTGCCGCCCGCCAGCACGAGGCGCAGGGCTTGCAGCATCACCGCTTCATCTTCGGTTTTATGAACATAGCCGCGCGCGCCAAGGCGCAGCGCCTCGCTGACCGCTTCCGCCGTTTCCAGCATCGAAATCACTAGGATCGGTAGCGTTGGTGCCGCCGCGCGGAGGCTTGTGACCGGATGAACGCTGCGCGCGTCGGGCAGGCTCAGGTCGAGCAGGACCAGATCGGGCAGCGCCTCGCCCAGGCAGCGCAGCCCCTCGCCCAGGGTGCCGACGGCGCGGATACTGGCTTCCGGTTGCCAGAACTGCACAATCCGGGCAAGCCCGGCGCGAAAGAGGGTGTGATCGTCAATCAAAAGCAGCCGCATTCGGGGAAATTAACCTTTTCCGCGTGCAGGGCCTATAGATCATATGATCTAGAGCATTTTAGCCATCGCGTCGGCGACGGCCTCGGCCTGCGGCATTCCCTCGCCGCGCAGGCCCGCAATCACCCCGGCGATATCCTCGGGTGGGCGGTTTTGCGAGAGTTTGATTTTGCCGACAATCGCTGCAATCGGCAGCTTGAAGGCGGTGATGCCCTTCAGCATGGCGGCGATATAGGCCTCCGGCGCGTCCGTGAGCGACCAGGGCTCGGCCCGATGCGCTTCGAATTTGGCGGTGAGTTGGCTGAGGAGCGCGCGCATCGCGTCGGGCTCGGTAATCGGTTCGGCCTGCCCGACGACATCGACCGCGCTATAGTTCCACGTCGGCACGGCTTTTCCGTGGGCCTGTTTGCTGGGATACCAGCCGGGGGAAATATAAGCGTCCGCCCCCTGAAACACGGCGCGCGAGGGGGATTTGAAAATCTGCTCCCCGTGCGGATTGGCCTTGGCGAAATGGCCGTAGAGCGTGCCGTTTTCGCCCTCCGCCGCCGCGACAATCAGCGGCAGCGGCGTCGCCAGAGGCGCCCCGCCCGCCCCGTCCGCCGTTATCAACAGGGCAAACGGATGCGCGTCGATAAAGGCGTGCAGGGGCGTAAGCTCGGTTTCGGCGAAGGCGGGTGGGACATACATGATCGTATCCTCGGGCTATAAGCCCAAGAGTTTAAGACTAACCGTCGCCGCCACGGCAAGCCCTAAGGCGACCGCCAATTGCCCCGTCAATCGCATGCCGAGATAGGCCGCCGCCGCCCCGGCCCATTCGGGCGGGCCGCCCTTCAGCAAGGCGGGCACCACCAGGGCGGCGAACATCGCCCCCGGCAGATGGTGCAGAAAGGCATCGAGAAACGGGGTCGGGCGCAGAAAACGCACCATCAGAATGCCGCCCGCGCGCACGGCGAAACTGGCGGCTCCCATCGCGAGAAAAGCGATGAGCGTGGCGCTATCGACGCGAAGCATGTCGGCCAAGGTCGGGAAATTCATGCCACCGCTCCCTTGGCGGCCTTGAGGGAATCCCGAACCGCGCCCGCAAGCGCCCCGATCAGCCCGCCAATGAGAATATACCAAGCGCCCGGTAGCGTGAGGCTGGCGATCCCGGCGGCGATGGCGGCGGCACTCCACGGGATGAGATCGGCGGGGCTGCGGTAAAGCCCGTAGAGCAGGGAGGTGAAAACGGCAGTGCCGACGATCCCGAGGCCCAAGGCCTGCGGATCGGGCACGAGGCCGCCGGCGAACCAGCCAATGCCGCCGCTCACTGCCCAGAAGCTATAGAGGCACATCGCCGAGCCCATGAAATAGCTGGCGCGCACGCAGGCCGCGTTCGGCCCGCGCAGGGCTTGGATCGTCAGCGCCCAATTTTCATCGGCATTGAAGGCGGACGCGATCAGGGCGCGCGGCAGCCCGAGCGGCAGCAGCAAATCTTTGAGGGCGGCGGTTTGCAGCAGATAGCGCAGATTGAGGATCAGCACGGCCAGCGCCAACATGGCGACGGCGGGCGGCTGGGTCCAAAGTTCCAAAGCGAGCAATTGGCTGGAGCCGGCAAAAACGATCAGGCTCATCAGCACGGTTTCGGCCACGCTCAGGCCCTTACCGGCGGCGAGCAGCCCATAGACGAGCCCGAAAATGACGACGCTGAACGCGAGCGGCAAACAGGCGAGAAACCCCGCCCGAAAGCCAAGACTTAACGAAGACACCCGACACCCCCTAACCCGTCAGGCCGATCGACCGGATCGGCACGAAACGCGAGGTTAGAGGCGTGAGGCGGGGTGGGTCTTGAACGAAATTGCGCAGCCGGGCGCTCAGTGCGCGTCGAGCGGCTCTAGATCATTCTGTTTGATTGCGGCCAAGGCGAGGTCGCGGCTGGTCGCCACCGCCATCGCCGTGCCGTCGGCCCCGAAGATGCCATAGGCCGGTTGGCCTTCATGAATGACGGGCTTCACATAGGCGACACCGCCGGAACCGAGCGCGGCGAAATCGCTGGGGGTGAAACTGGTGGGGCGTTGTACGAACAACATAGCGTCGTCCTTTCTTCTCTGGGCTTCCGCCGAAACCTGCCTCTAGCCCGGTTTCGGGGAACGCGACACGAGTCCAGTATCACCGGCGCGGGGCAGTTTGTCCCAGGCGCAACTCTACTGTGACGGGGAAATTCTTAAGGAGAGGTTACTGACGGCGCGATAAAAGCCTATTCCGATATTCCGGCAGGCGCTTCCGGCGCGACATCCAGCGTGGGCGTTTTCGGTTTGGCTTTCGGCGGCGTCTTGATTTCGACCGTGCGCACGGTCACTTCGGGCAAGGGCCGGTGCAGATCGATATTCAGTAGGCCGTTATCGATTTCGGCGCCGATGACCTCGATACCCTCGACGAGCACGAAGGTGCGCTGAAACTGCCGCGCGGCAATGCCCCGGTGCAAAAAGACGCGATCCGAATCATCCTGCTGGCGGCCCCGGATGACGAGCTGGTTGTTTTCGATCTGAATCGACATATCTTCGCGGCGAAACCCGGCAACGGCCAAGGTAATGCGCAGCCGATCTTGGCCGGTTTGTTCGATATTATAGGGCGGATAGCCCTCATTGGCCCCCTTGGCGATCCGGTCGAGCGTGCGCTCGACGTGTTCGAACCCCAAGAGAAACGGCGAGTTGAGCACCGAAACGCGGGTCATGAAATCCCTTCTCCTTCAGATAAAGCGAGCGGGTGTTCGCCCCCCAACCCGGAACGGCATTGGACGGCAGTGGGTATTGCTTTCTACATGGCACTTGGGGCGTGGTTCATCAAGGGTGATGGTATCGCGCGGGCTGAGAGATTGTAAAATATAACATATATGTTATATGGATGTATGGTTTTCATCCTTCACTACTATGGTTCCGAGGCCCGGCTGAAGGAGATTCGTCATGGCGCTTAAGCCCGTCCCCGTCCCCCTGTCGCACGCGGCATTCGCGGCGGCTCTGCTGGCCGATCCCGAGACGAGGGCCGAGTACGAGCGCCTGCAAGGGGAGGAAATGCCCCGGCTCGACGCCATTCTCTCGGCGCGGCGAGAGGCGGGGCTCACCCAGGCCGAGGTCGCCGAGCGCATGGGAACGAAAGCGCCGGCGGTGGCGCGTTTGGAACAAGCGCTGATTTCCGGGCGTCCCTCGCCGTCGCTGGCCACGCTCAACCGCTATGCCCGCGCGCTGGGCAAGCGGCTGGACGTTAGACTGATTTAGTCTCAGGCGCGCGTCTTCGCCCCATAGGTACAAAACTCGGTCACGGGGCAGCGGAAGCGCTCCGCACCGCCAGTCCCCTATAGCCTAACCCGCACCCCCAAGACCGAGAAACCGCAGAAATGCGGCATCGATGGCCGCCATTGTGTCCGTGGCTAGCCTGCCAAAGACACTGCCGACTTTCGCGCGCGGCACCGTCATCGCCCGATCAATCATGACCTGGGATGGCTTGCGTAAGCCATTCTCGGCGTCGGGTTGAACGGAAATTCGAATGAGAGGCTCGGCGTGAATATCGCTGGTTAATTGTAAGACCGTGACGGAGGGAAGCGCGGCAAACGCATCGTCTTGAACCACCAGCGCCGGGCGCGGTTTACCATAATCGCCGTTGACGGAAATCGTTACCAAGTCGCCACGCTTCATGCTTTCCCCTCGTCAGAGAAGAGATCTGCATCAAAGAGCGCGTCCAATTCTCGGAGCGATTGCGCCTCGTCACTCCCCGGATCGCGGGAGCGTTCGGCGATGGCAAGCGACTGCCGCTGCGCTTCCGCCTCATAGGCCGGCGCTTCTGCCGCGCGACATATCCGCGCATAAATTCCCGCAGCACTTGGGCCGCAGGCTTATCCTCCGCCTCGGTGGCTTGCGTGAAGGCGGCCTTCAGCGCAGGGTCAATCCGAAAATTGAAGGTGTCCCCCTTGGGGTGCTGACTGGTCCGGGGCATGGCGCACTCCTGCCAAGTTATTTGCACATATAATGTACGTGCAAATCGAACAGTATTCAACTACCCTAGCGTCTTCTCCCCATAGGTACAAAACTCGGTCACGGGGCAGCGGAAGCACTCCGGTTTGCGGGCTTTGCAGATGTAGCGCCCGTGCAAAATGAGCCAATGGTGCGCGTGCAGAAGCCAGTGTTTTGGGATGCGCTTGAGCAGCGCCTCTTCCACCGCCAGCGGGGTCGCACCAGGGGCGAGGCCGGTGCGGTTGCCGAGGCGGAAGAGATGCGTGTCGACCGCCATCGTCGGTTGCCCGAAGAAGACGTTTAGCACCACATTGGCGGTCTTGCGGCCAACGCCGGGCAGGGCTTCCAAGGCTCCCGCGTGCCCGGAACCGCGCTGGCGTGATGGGCGATCAACTGCTGGCTGAGGGCGAATACATTCTTGGCCTTGGCGTTGAACAGGCCGATGGTTTTGATGTGGTCGCGAATGCCGTCTTCCCCCAGGGCCACCATCGCTTCCGGGGTATCGGCGGCGGCGAACAGGCCGCGCGTGGCCTTATTCACCGACACATCGGTCGCCTGGGCCGAGAGCACGACGGCGACCAGCAGGGTAAAGGCGCTCGAAAACTCCAGCTCGGTTTTCGGCTCCGGGTTGGCCGCCGACAGGGTGGCGAAAAACCCCTCGATGGCGGCTTTCGTCATTTTTTTTGAGGCTTTGTGTTCTGGGTCAGCCATAGCATCCTCGGGCGGCAGCAGAGGCGTTGACTTTGACTGGGCGCGGCGCAAGATCAAGGCCATCGTGACCGATGCCAGCCTCACCCCGACCGATTTTCCCGATTCTGGTTTTTCGAACCCCGGCCCCGTGGTGTTCGATGCCGAGTTGCGCCCGCACCGCTCGCTGTCGATGCGAGGGTTTCGGCTGCTGATGATGGCGGTGATCGGGGTGAGCGCGATTGCAGGCAGCGCGGTTTATCTGGCCGGGGCCTGGCCGGTGGTTGGCTTCTTGGGGGCCGATATTCTGCTGATCTACTGGGCGTTTCGCGCGTCTTATCGGGCGGCGCGGCGCTGCGAGAGACTGCGCCTAACCCAGGAGTGGCTCACCATTCAGCGCATCGACCCAAAAGGCCGGGACGTGACCCAGGCTCTGCGGCCCCATTGGCTGCGGGTGGAGTTGGACGAACCCGCCGGGCCATCAACGCCGCTGCGGCTGTGGAGCCACGGGCGGGCGGTGGTGGTGGGAAGCTTTCTGCCGCCCTCCGAACGGGAACGGCTGGCGGGCGCATTGCGCGCCGCGCTGGGGCGTTTGCGGGTCTTTTAGTGCGCCACCATCAGCCGGTCGCGGGCGCGTTCCAGGCTGGTGATGAGATCCTTGCCCATCTGGCCGCCCTCGCCCTTGATCTTCTCGCGGATGACGGCGTTGATGCCGTCCACATGGGTGCGGATGAACTCGAAAAGCTGGTCGCTGGCCTCGGAGATATCGAGCGTGCATTCGTAGAGCGAGCGCCCGAAGACGGTAATCAGCGGATAGCCGAAGGTGGAGCCCTGGCCGCGCAGATCATGGGCGATCTTATTGATGGTCTGGATCGGGATGAGGCGCTTGCGCGGGTCTAACGCTTTGCCCGCCCGATGGGCTTCGTAAAGCTGCTGGATCGAGCCGCGCACCCAATCGGAATAATCTTCTTCCATCCGGTCGAGCTGCTGTTCGGCCTGTTGCAGCAAGCTCGGGTCGATCACCAGCGGGCCGCGCCCGATTCCGGCGATTTTCTCGCGCAGGCGGTTCGGCAGTTTGAAGACGAAGGCTTTCGCGTTGTTGTTCACCGACTTCAAGCGCGATCCCGTATAGAGAACCTCAATGTCTTTGTCGGTGGCAATCCGCCGGTCCACATCATTATAGGGCCGCACCTGCCGCCGCCGGTCCGGGCCGAAATAATCGCGCGTGTAGATAAACGGGCGCGGCCCATCGATGGCGGCGATCAGATGATTGGCGACGGCTTTCACCGAAAACGGTTTGGCGAGAAACTCGGTGACGCCCAAATCGCGCACTTCGCGCACCTTATCGCCATCGGCGGCCCCGGAGATCATGACGAAGGGTATGAAGCGGTCCGGCGAATCCTCGCTCTGGCGCACCCAGCGCAGCACCATCGCGCCATTGATCGGCGACATCAGGTAATCGCAGATGATGAGATCCGGCACGAGCGCTTGGGCGGCGGCGGCGTTTTTGCTGAGCGAGCGCAGGTGCGTAATCGCGGCCCCGCCCTCTTCCATCGCCACGATGCGCCCAACTTTGAGCGCGCGCAGAATCTCTGCCAGCATCCCTCGGAAAAAGGGGCTGTCTTCGATAATCAGCACGCTCAGGCGCTCAAACACGGGCATCCTCCTCCATCGTGGGCGGCTTGCTGTGCGCCGCCATTAAGGGCTTTGGCCTACTAGAATGCCCATAAAAGTCAACCTAAAAGGAGTCTTTTGGATCATGGGAGCGGCGCTGCCCGTTGCCGGAACGGTTTTGCCTGCCTATAACAGCCGCTGTTCGAATAAATCGACCGCGTGAGGGGAGGCAAAGCGCGCCCCTTAGGACGTAAAAGGATTTCGGATGATCCGGACCCCGGCTCAGGGCCTCTGTTTGGTGCGCGATTTAACCTGCCTGCCCGCCCGTTTCCGGGGAGGGGCGGTTGCCGTTGGAAATTTCGACGGCGTGCATTTGGGCCATCGCGCCGTGATCGATGCGGCGCGCGCGGTGGCCGAGGCCGAGGGGTTGCCGCTGCTGGCGCTGACCTTCGAGCCGCACCCGCGCACCCTCTTCGCGCGCCTCAAAAGTCACAGCGATCCCGAACCCTTCCGGCTCACGCCCGGCCTAAGCAAGATCAAAGCGCTGGCCGATTTGGGGCTCGACGCCATCCTCTGCCTGCGCTTCACGCCCAGCTTCGCCCAGCAAACGCCGGAGGAGTTCATTCAGCAGGTGCTGATCGACGGGCTCGGCGTGCGGCATGTCGCCGTGGGGCATGATTTCTGCTTTGGGCGCGGGCGGGCTGGGAATGCCGGAACCTTGAGCGCGGCAGGGCCGTTTACGGTATCGGCCCTGCCGCCGCAACGCCGGGCCGAAGGGGAGGCGTTTGCCTCGACCCTGATCCGCGATCATCTGCGCGCGGGCCGGGTCGCGGACGCGGCGGCGCTGCTCGGGCGGCCTTTCACCATCACGGGCCGGGTGCGCCACGGCGATAAAACGCGGGCGGACCATCGGTTTTCCAACGGCGAATATCGCGTTGGGCGACTATCTGCGCCCGGCGTTTGGGGTCTATGCGGTGACGGTTGAGGGGGAAGGGCAGATCTATCGCGGCGTTGCCAATCTCGGGCGACGGCCAACCGTGGCCGGGTTGGTGGAGCGGCTGGAAGTGCATATCTTTGATTTTGCCGGTGATCTCTATGGCCGCAAGCTCACGGTCGCCTTACGCGATTTCCTGCGCCCCGAACAAAAATTCGACGGGCTGGACGCGCTGACCCGGCAGATTGCCTGCGATGCCGAAGCCGCGCGCGACAAGCTGGCGGCGCTCTGCTAAAAGGATAGCCCCATGACCACCGCAAAACCCGCGCCGGTATACGGCGCAACCACCCAGGCCGCGCAACTTTATTGCGCCCTCGATACCGTCGATCTTGCGCAAGCTCGGCTCTGGGCCAGCCAAATCGCGGCCCATGTGGATGGGGTGAAGCTCGGGTTAGAATTTTTCCTTGCCCACGGCCCTGCCGGGGTGCGGGCGATTCAGGCGCTGGGCCTGCCGATTTTTCTCGATCTCAAGCTGCACGATATTCCGAATACGGTCGCGGGTGCGGTGCGCGCGGTGGCGGGTTTGGGGCTGTCGGTGCTGACGGTTCATGCCAGCGGCGGCGCGGCGATGCTGCGCGCGGCGGCGGAGGCAGCCCAAGAAACGGCGGTAAAAGCCGGAGTTCCCGTGCCGAGGATCGTCGCGTGACGGTGCTGACCAGCCTTGCCGAGGAAGATTTGCTGCAGACCGGCCAGATCGGCCCCTTGCCCGATCACGTCGTGCGCTTGGCGCAGCTTGCCGTGCAAAACGGGCTCGCCGGGGTAGTGTCGTCGGCTAAAGAAGCTGCCCTGCTGCGCGCAAAACTCGGCCCGGCCCCGTTGCTGGTCGTGCCCGGTATTCGCCCGACCTGGGCCGACGCGGGCGACCAAAAGCGGATCGTGACACCGGGGGAAGCCGTGCGTTTGGGCGGCAGCCTTTTGGTCGTCGGACGGCCAATTACCGAAGCGCGCGACCCGGCGGATGCCGCGCGCCGCGTTCGCGAAGACATGATGGCGTCGGCCTGATGGGCCGGAAACAGGAGCTTATGGCATGAATTGGCTGACCAACTTCGTCCGTCCGAAAATCCGCGCGCTGGTCAGCCGGGGCACGGAGATTCCCGATAATCTTTGGGTCAAGTGCGACAAATGCGGCACGATGATCTTCCATCGCGAGCTTGAAGCCTCGCTGCACGTCTGCGCCCAATGCGGCAATCATATGCGCATCGATACGGGCAAACGCCTGGCGCTGATGCTGGACGACGGCTTTACCAAGCTCGACATGCCCAAACCCATCGTCGATCCATTGAAGTTCCGCGATAAGGAACGCTATACGGACCGGCTCAAACGCTCCCACGCCAAAACCACCGAGCCGGACGCGATCACCTCGGCGGCGGGCACCATAGGCGGCGTTCCGGCGGTCGTCTCGGTCTTAGATTTCAGCTTCATGGGCGGCTCGATGGGCATTGGCGTTGGCGACGGGTTCGTTGCGGCGGCGCGGGAAGCGGTCGAGCGGAAAGCCGCCTTCATCGCCGTCACCTCCTCGGGCGGCGCGCGCATGCAGGAAGGCATTCTGTCGCTGATGCAAATGCCGCGCACGACGATTGCCGTGCAGATGGTGAAGGAAGCGGGGCTGCCCTATATCGTGCTGCTGACCGACCCCACCACGGGCGGCGTTTCCGCCTCCTTTGCTATGCTGGGCGACGTGCAGATCGCCGAGCCGGGCGCCTATATCGCCTTCGCCGGTGCGCGCGTCATTGAAAGCACGGTGCGCGAAAAACTGCCGGAAGGCTTCCAGCGCGCCGAATATCTGCTGGAGCACGGCATGTTGGACGCGGTGGTTCCCCGGTCCGAGCTGCGCGGCACGCTGGCTAAGATACTGCGCCTACTGATGCGCACGTCGCCGCTGCCCGCGCTCGAATCCTCCGCCCCTGCGGCCTAGCGCGGATACCGTCATGACAGGCCCCACCACCCGCTGCCAGGACGTGCTAAAACGCCTGCAATCGCTGCACCCGAAGGTGATCGATCTCTCCTTAGGGCGCATGCAGGCGTTGCTTGATAAGCTCGGCAACCCCGAACAGCGGCTTCCGCCGGTCGTGCATGTGGCGGGGACCAATGGTAAGGGCTCGTTGGTCGCCTATTTGAAATCGATCTTTCAGGCGTCGGGCTATAAGGCCCATGCGTATATTTCGCCGCATCTGGTGCGCTTTAACGAGCGCATCAATCTGGCCGGGAATAATATTACCGACGACGCGCTGGTGTCGGTGCTGGAGCGAATCGAAACCGCGAACGACGGCGCGCCGATTACCTTTTTCGAAATCACCACGGCAGCGGCTTTCGTCGCTTTCTCCGAATATCCCGCCGATGTGCTGCTGCTGGAAGTTGGGCTCGGCGGGCGGCTCGATGCGACCAATGTGATTCCATCGCCGCTGCTGGCGGCGATTATGCCGATCTCGCTCGATCATCAATATTACTTGGGCGAGACGCTCGAAGCGATTGCCGGAGAAAAAGCCGGGATCATTAAAGAGGGCATAACGGTGATTGCCGGGCCGCAACCGCCGGAAGCCCTGTCGGTGATCGATTTGCGCGCGGCCGCCATCGGCGCGCAGGTGCTGGCCTTTGGGCGGAGTTGGACGGCGGCAAGCTGCCCGGAAGGGCTGCGCTATCAGGATGATATCGGCACATTGCTCTTGCCCAAGCCTGCCCTGTTCGGCGCGCATCAGATCGAAAACGCTGGGGCGGCGGTGGCCTGTGCCCTGCAACTGCGCAAGCGCTTTCAGAAGATCACTACGGTTTCCCTCGCTGAAGGGTTGCGCCGGGTGGAGCATCCGGCGCGGATGCAGCGGCTGATTACCGGCCCATTGGTCGATCTTCTGCCCGATACCTGCGATCTGTGGCTCGACGGTGGCCATAATCCCGGCGCGGGGGCGGCCTTGGCGGCAACTTTGCAAAGCTGGCGCGACCGGCCCTTATTCCTGGTCGTCGGCATGATCGATTCGAAAGACCCGCGCGGTTTTCTGGCGCCCTTGCAGCCTTATGCGCAGGTTATCCGTACGGTGACGATTCCCGAGGAAGCCAATTCGGTTCCGGCGGATCGGTTGGCGGCAATTGCGCAGGACGTTGGTTTTAGCGATGCGGCCTCGGTCGATTCGGTGTCGGAAGCCTTGCGCGATTTTGCCGACCGGGCGATGGGTGCGCGCGTGCTGATCTGCGGCTCGCTGTATCTCGCCGGGCGGGTATTGAGCGAAAACCGCTGCCCACCGCCGATTAGTTAAGAAAAATAAGAACCGGGGAGGATTTTATGAACTCAGCGACGCCTGTGGTGTTTCTGCACGGCCTTGGCTTGGATCATCGCTGCTGGAGGCCGCAGATCGACGCGCTCCGTGCCCAAGGCATCGCCTGCCATGCTTGGGAGATGCCCGGCCACGGCGGCGCGCCCTGGGACGGGCAGCCGATGAGCTTTTCGGGTTTAGCGGCGAGTTTGAGCAATTTTCTCGATGCGCAGTCTATCCCTACGGCCCATCTGGTCGGTCATTCGATGGGCGGCATGCTGGCGCTGGCGCTGGCGGCGACGGCCCCCGCGCGCTGCCGCTCGCTCACCCTGATTGGCAGTTCGGCGATGTTCGGGAGCGCCGACGGCAGCTTCCAGCGCGCTTTTCTCGCCGAACGGTTAGGCCCGCTCGACGCGGGGCAGCGTTTGGCCGACCTCGCCCCGGGCCCTGGTCGCCGATCTCTGCTTGTCGACGACCGCGCCGGACGTGATTGCCGGCTGTGTGGGTGCGATGGCGCGCATGGACGAAGCCGCCTACCGCGCCGCGCTCGCCTGCCTCGTCACCTTCGACCGACGCGCGGCGCTGGCGGGACTGACAATGCCGGTGCTCTGTATCGCTGGCGAGCACGACCGCCAAGCGCCTCCCCAGGGGGTTGAGCGGATGGCGGGCAAGATTCCAGGGGCACGGTTTCTCTGTATCCGCAACGCTGCCCATCTGATGATGCTCGAAGCGCCCGACGCGGTCACACAGGCCATTGGGGATTTTCTCGCAGAGGTTTCGGCCTAAACGAGCATCGTCCCTTCCAGCACGAAGACTGTTTGCCCGGCCAGAATCGTGCGTGTACCGGTATCCTCGACCCAAAGATCGCCGCGCCGGGCGCTGAGTTGGCGGGCACGGAGCTTGGTTTTGCCCAGGCGCGCGGCCCAATAGGGCGTGAGGATGCAGTGGAGCGAGCCCGTGACGGGATCTTCCGGAATCCCCGCCTTGGGGGCGAACATGCGGCTGACGAAATCCACATCGGGATGCGCGCCGCCCGCAATGGCGGTCAGCGAAACCTCGTCGGTATCGGGGGTTTTGCCGCCCGCCGCCGTGAGCGAGACGGAGCGATGGTTGATCGCGGCGATTTTCATCAAATCGGGCTTGGCCTCAGCCACCGTCGCCGCGTCCCGCACGAGCGCCACCAGACGGTAAGCGGCGGTCGGGCTGCACAGCAGGCCGAGCACCTCCACGCCGAGCGCGTCGGCAACCTGTGCCAATAGCGCCGCATCCTCAACCGCTTCCGGCACATCGCGCGGAAAATCGAGCGCATAGCCCGCCGCCCCGGTGGGAAGGGTTATTTTCTCCACATAAAGTGGGCCGCTGATACTGTGAAAGGTGACGCGCGGTGCCTGCGGCTCCAGCTTTTCAAACACCACGGCGGCGCTGGCGAGGGTGGCGTGACCGCAGAGCTGCACTTCCAGCGCGGGCGTGAACCAGCGAATGTCATACTCCACCGAAGCGCCAGGGCGGCGCTGGATGAAAGCGGTTTCGGACAGGTTGTTCTCGGCGGCAATCGCCTGCATCAGCGCATCGGGCAAAGCTTCCGTCAGCGGCATCACGGCGGCTGGATTGCCGCGAAACCGTTCGGCGGTGAAAGCATCGACCTGATAGAGGGGCAGGGCGCGGGTCATGCCGGGATATCTCCATCGGGGTAGAGCTGGCCTTCCAGCCGCGCTTTTACGGCGGGCCATTCGTCGGGCAGAATCGAGAAAACGACCGAGTGGCGCAGGCTGCCGTCGCTCATAATCATGTGATTGCGCAGTATCCCTTCCTCAACCCCGCCCAGGGCGGCAATCGCGGTGCGGGACTGCTGATTGAGGTGGTGGGTTTTGAGTTCCACGCGCAGGCAGCCGAGCGTTTCGAAGGCATAGCGCAGCATCAAATATTTGGCTTCGCGGTTGGCCCCGCTGCGCTGGCGGTCGGGGACGATGAAGGTCCAGCCGATTTCGACGCGCTTATGGGCGGCATCGATATTGCCAAAGCGGGTGGAGCCGATGGGCTGGCCGGTTTCGGCATCGAGCGTGCAGAAGGGAATGGCGGTTTTAGCCGCGACCATGCCGGCGGCGACGTTCAGAAACTCCGGAATCGCGGCGGCATCCTGCGTTGGCAGCCCCCCGAAATAGCGAAACACTGGGGCGGTGCCGATGGCCTGCTGGAGGCCCGGTCCGTGCTCGGCGGTGAGGGGCACCAGTTTTACGCGCCGTCCGGTCAGCGTGACCGGCGAAAGATCGAGACTCATTGCATCCTCACGCTTCGATGAAGGCCAGAACCACGCGGCGGTTCCGTTTGCCTTTGTTTTCGATTTTCTCGATCCGCACCGGGCCGATTTCACCCGTACGCGCCACATGGGTGCCGCCGCAGGGTTGCAGATCGACGCCGGGAATATCGATCAGGCGCACCTGCCCCGCGCCGCGCGGCGGCTGCACCGACATGGTTTTAACGAGGCCGGGGTTGGCGTCCAACTCCGCATCGGAAATCCAGCGTTGGCCGACCGCATGGTCGCCCGCGATCAGGGCGTTGAGCTGGGTTTCAATCGCGTCGCGGTCCAGCACCAGCTCGCCAATATCGAAATCCAAGCGGCCCTTGTCCTCACCCACCTGACCGCCCGTCACCCCTGCCGGGATGACCGATGAGAGCAGATGCAGGCAGGTATGCATGCGCATCAGCCGATGGCGGCGCGGCCAATCGAGCCGCATCTGCACATTGTCCCCCACCGCGAGCGCCGGAAGTGCCTCGGTAAGATGAACAATCGTCCCCGCTGCCGCGCCTTTGCGCGTGTCGAGAACGCGGATTTCAGTGCCCGACGGGGAGACAATCACGCCGGTATCGCCCGGCTGGCCGCCGCCGTTCGGGTAGAACAGCGTGCGATCCAGCAGGATTTCCGCGCCCTTCTCCGTTTCCACCACGGCGAGAACCTGAGCGTCGCCCTCAACGCGATAGGCGTCGCTGCGGAACAAATCCTCCGTGGCAGGAAAGGTTGGGGCGATTGTCTCACTCATGGGCGTAACTTCCTGCGGTAAGGACGGGGGCCGGGCGGGAGAGAGCCAGCGCTGCGACCAGATTGGCCACAGCGCCTTTCCCTCCCGAACGATGTTAGCGCCAGTCAGGAAAGCGGACATTGTGGTTATCCTGCAAGGGGCTTTGTCTCTGTAGATCGTCCAAACCGAGATCGTGGCGCAGATAGTCTGGAATATCCTGGGCTTGGCGGCGCAGACGCGCGGCCCGGTTGGCCCGCGCCAGCGCTAGGATCGGCAGGGCGAGCAGACGCAGGGCCTTGGCGAAAACGGTCGCGGTGGCCGAGGCGCGGGTATCTTTCGCGCAGCAGGCGGCGTCGGCGGGGGAAATGTAATAAGCCATTTTCGAGACCATTGTCTGCCTCCTTACAGATACAATTAGCGGCAAGTGTCTCTATCTGAACCGGCGTTAGGCGGCATGTCGAGCGCTACATTGTCCTCATGACAAAATTGTTCGGCATAATATGCGAACAATCCGATAATTGTTTTGGGTGAATGATGACAATGAATCTCGACAGACCGCCTTCCCAGCGCTAAGCTTGATCCATAAGGAGACGCTATGACCGCTTTGCTCGATCCCGCCCCCCGCAGCGCTGCCCCGCTGGCCTCGGCCCATTCGGGCGATGCCTGGGTGCCGGACCTCAGCCGCTTTCGTGGACCGCGCTATAAGGCGATTGCCGACGCGCTAGCGGCGGATATCGAGCAAAACCGCCTGCCCAGCGGCACGCGGCTGCCGACGCATCGGGATCTCGCCTATCGCCTGAAAGTCACCGTCGGCACCGTAACGCGCGCTTATTCCGAGGCTGAAAAGCGCGGGTTGATCGGCGGGGAAGTGGGGCGTGGCACCTTCGTGCGCCCGCGTCTCGATGCCCTTCCGGCCCCGGTGCCCGGCAGTAACGACGCGCTCATCGATCTCGCCATTAATGTTTCGGCGAATAATTCCGGCAGCGAGGCCGAGTCCCTGCGCCAAACCCTCGCCGATATTGGCGTGCAGGGCGCGGTCGAGCCGTTCCTCGCCTATCAGCCGCACCTTGGGATGGCCGATCATCGGGCGGCGATGGCGCGTTTCATTGCCCGGCCCGGTTTCGAGCCCGAAGCGGAAACCGTGTTTCTCACCTCCGGCGCGCAGCACGCGCTGCTGATGGCGCTCTCGGCGGTGGCGGCCCCCGGCGATACTATTGCCTGCGATGCCCTCACTTATGGCGGGTTGAAGTCAGCGGCGCGGCTGATGCATCTGCGCACTAAGGGGCTGCCCTCGGACGAAGAGGGCATTCTGCCGGAAGCCTTCGACGCCGCCTGCCGGGAAGGGCTGGTGAAAGCCCTCTACTGCATGCCGACGCTGCAAAACCCCACGGCGATTATCTGGAGTGCCCAGCGCCGGGCCGAAATCGCGGCGCTGGCGCAACGCCACCGCGTCGCCGTACTCGAAGACGATGTGTACGGCTTCCTCGTCCCGGAAGCGCCCTTGCCGATGCGCACCTACGCGCCCGATCAGGTCTATTATCTCAATTCCACGTCGAAAAGCCTCGCGGCGGGCCTGCGCAT
>NZ_LAJY01000960.1 GCF_000963705.1 Elstera litoralis
CATTGTCGATAGATCGTTGATAGGAACTATCGACCGTCAGGGACGCGATGTGCACCCGTTCAATGCTCGGCATGCTTCCGCGGGCTTCCCCAAAGGCTATTTTCCGTTCGCTTCCCCGCTTTTGACCGGCACCCGCTTTGCTTCTCGTGCCGAACTGAGCGGATTTTCCAGGACCAATAGCGGTGATTTTCGGAATGGCTTCGGCAGTAAGACCTGCGAGAAGTTCAGGAATCTCTTGCTGTTCCCGGCACCATAACTTGCCACCGTACTCAATGACAACATGACCAATATGGACGCGAGTTGTGCCAAGTGGCGTCGGAATCAGGAAGGATCCATTGGGTAATTTACCCTCTGTAATTCGATTGCGAACCCAGTGCGGCATCTCGGAACCGTCGTTAAGCCAGGTACGAATCCCTTCAGCCAAAGACATTTGCTGTTGTGTCATCATTGTTCTCCTGAAACGTCGTGACCTTATGTGCACGACGCCACAGGCTAACGGCGGCATATTTCATCAACGAGAATGAACGAGCAGTTTTGCAAATTTTTCGTGTATACTGGTGATAGCTAACTCGCGATACGGTAATCGGCCAACAGGTTTCTGTTATTTCATACTCTTATCCAAGATCAACCACTACCGCTTGAACC
>NZ_LAJY01000961.1 GCF_000963705.1 Elstera litoralis
GATCGTTTTACTTGCCACCTCGGCATCTTGATGGGCTTTACGCTTTTGCATCTTTAGACGGTGACGCGCGGCGGTGTCTTGCTCCGGTAACATCCTGGAGTCCTTTTCTTCAGCAAGCGTTTGACAAGCGGGGGAGTGGGTGTCACTTCTTAGCCTAAGACGGTGTGATGAGTATCGCACAATAGGGAATAGGGGTGAGGGCTTAAAATCCCAACTCCCAAGCTGCCCCCGCAACTGTAAGCGGCGAGCCTGTTTTTCAGAATGCCACTGGAGCCGCCAAAAGCGATGTTCTGGGAAGGCGAAGAACAGGCCTTGACCCGTGAGCCAGGAGACCTGCCGTCGAAGCTGCCGTTTGCGCGAAGCGGGGTGTCTTCGTCGTAAGCTTGAGAGGATTTTTCTCTCTCATGAGCGTGTGGGCTTTGCCCCATTCGCGCGGCTTTTGGCACCCGGTTTCTATCTGCGATGCCAACTCACAATGTCTCAATCTTCCGTATCTTCCCTGCCGCCCGGCAAAATCCCCGTTACCATCATTACCGGCTTTCTCGGGGCAGGAAAAACCACGCTGATCCGGCATATTCTCGATAATGCCCAAGGGCGGCGCTTGGCCCTCATCATCAATGAGTTCGGCGATCTCGGCATCGATGCTGAAATCCTCAAAGGCTGCGGGATCGAGACCTGCCCGGAGGAAAATATCGTCGAGCTTGCCAATGGCTGCCTATGCTGCACCGTCGCCGATGATTTCGTTCCGGCCATCGAAGCTTTGCTGGG
>NZ_LAJY01000962.1 GCF_000963705.1 Elstera litoralis
ATCCGCCGGGTTCGGATAGGCGGCGACATGGCATTCGCCCGCCTTCAGCTTATTCACGCGCTGGGCGCTATCCGGCGTAATCGCGAAAATGAGATCGTCGATCGCCTGCTTGCCCTCGAAATAGTCGGGATGGGCTTTGAAGCGGATCGTCGAATCTTTAACGTAATCGACGTAGGTGAACGGACCCGTGCCGACCGGCTTCAGGTCGATATCGTCCATCTTGCCCTGCTTTTGCAGCTGGTCGGCATATTCTTTCGAATAAACCGACATAAACGCCATCGCAAGGTTGGTGATGAAGGGCGAAAGCGGATCTTTGATCGTCAGACGGACGGTCAAATCATCAAGCTTTTCCACTTTTTCGAGCTCAGCCGACATGCCGAGATCGTCGAAATACTGGTACTTGCCGCCGCCGACCGGATTATAGGGATGATCCTTCTTCCACTGCCGTTCGATCGAAAACAGCACGTCATCGGCCGTCAGCGTCCGGGTCGGCTTGAAGAAGGATGTGGTCTGGAACTTTACGCCCTTGCGCAGCGTGAAGGTATAAACCTTACCATCCGCCGACACTTCGTATTTTTCAGCCAGCGAATTGATGATGTTGGTCGAACCGCGTTCGAA
>NZ_LAJY01000963.1 GCF_000963705.1 Elstera litoralis
CTTCATTTTCGAATCCTTCACGGCGCGCGTAATCAGTTTCGCCACGTCCTGCGGAATGCCCTGCTTGACGGTGATGACCTGGCGCACGCTATTGCCCATCGCTTTTTCGACGGTTTTATAATCGAGCGCGCTGGGTTCGATCTTGCGGCGGGTGAAATGCACTTTTAGCAACTCGTGCATTTGATCGAGCTTGAGCTGATCGTCGGCGAGAACGGTTAAGTCGTTCTCTTTGCGCGTAATTTCGCACTTCGAGCCTTTGAAGTCGAAGCGCGTGCCGATTTCACGCACGATATTGCCCAGGGCATTATCGACTTCGGCAATATCGGTTTTCGACACAATATCGAAGGACGGCATGGGTCGCTCCTCATAGATCGCAGACGTTTGGCGGCATTGAAAGGCCGGATGGGGTTCCGGGGGCAAGCAAAAAATATTGCTGCGGACTCCGAATTTTCGCCTCTTGCAGTCCGGCGCGGCGTTTCCTATCTCCAGTCTGTCGATGCCGAATGCGGGTCGACGCTGAAAACCGGATGCGCCCTTAAAGCGATCCCCCTTTTTCCATGTTGCTTCTCTAGGAGAATATGGCCATGCGTACGCTTAACCTCAATCCGCTCTTCCGTTCCACCGTCGGGTTTGACCGGCTGATTCACCTGATGGACGCCGCCCAACGGGCCGGAGGATACCAGCGCCA
>NZ_LAJY01000964.1 GCF_000963705.1 Elstera litoralis
TGCTCGGGCACGGGTTGCAGGTGTTGGGGCCTGCGCTGGAGGGGGCGGACTTAGCGGAGGTTTAACCGCTGTGCTTTGTCCTTACCTCAGCGCATATTCTTTCAATCTCGGCCATTCCCTCTTCAAGGGGCACCTGCTTATAGGCTTGCGCGATTTGGGACAGAAAAGCCTCATATCTCTGGTGAGAGTGCGCGTGATCGACGTCCGGGACACATCGCCCTATTGTCCAAATATATCCTTTGGCTTCCCACTGAATGCGCCCGCCAATTTCTAAGAAAAGGGCTCTGGCGAGGGAAATTTGTTCGCCGACAAACGCGCTCCACCATTCCGGGGGTAACCCTTCATCCGGAGAATGTGGATCGACCTCAAAATCATATTTTCGTTGCCAGTCATTAAACCGTGCCACGAGATTTTTTGGCAGTTCCAAATCCTCATAATCAACCATTGGGCCAACCGCGAGACCAAGTGGATCGGGAGGAGTCCAAATTCCAGAACTGGCATACTCGGGCCAAACGCGAAGGAGCGGGAAGGGGTTTCGAGCCAGCAGCAGTTTCCTTTCGGCTCAAACATAGCAAAAACCCCCGCCAAAACTGGCAGGGGTTTTTGAGGATTTGGAGCGGGAAAAGGGATTCGAACCCTCGACCCTCACGTTGGCAACGTGATGCTCTACCACTGAGCTATTCCCGCATCGTGCCGCCGAAAACGCGTTGTTGTTC
>NZ_LAJY01000965.1 GCF_000963705.1 Elstera litoralis
AAAGCCGCCGACCGGATGGGAAAAAACTATCGCGCTGCAAAAGATTGACCTTTTGTGACGCCAGCAAATTGATTTTGATTCAAATTACATAAAATTCGATTAACGAAATAAGAAAGAGGGCGGCCTAATCGCCACCCCCTTGCTGCCGAACGTTACGCGGCCTGAACGTTAATGCCGCGCGTATTGAGCATTTCGATTAACTCGCCGCTTTCATGCATTTCGCGAACGATATCACAGCCGCCAATGAACTCGCCCTTAACGTAAAGTTGGGGAATCGTTGGCCATTCGCTATATTCTTTAATACCTTGGCGAATGCCGGGGTCTTGCAGCACGTCAATCCCTTTGAACGGCACGTTCAGATGATTGAGAAGCTGCACAACGGCAGCGGAAAATCCGCACATCGGAAAAACCGGGGTGCCCTTCATAAACAGAACCACGTCATTCCCAGTCACTTCCTGGTGAATGCGGTCCCGAACGGTTGCGTCAGTCATAGCTTTATCCTTTCAGGGAAGATCAGGCGTCGGGCGTTGCGGTTTGCAGGGCGAGCGCATGCAGCTCGCCCCCCATTTTGCCGCGTAAGGCCGCATAGACCATTTGATGCTGTTG
>NZ_LAJY01000966.1 GCF_000963705.1 Elstera litoralis
CGGCCCACGCACGTTATGCGAGTCGCGCGGGGCATCCATTCGTTTTTGAAGCAGAGTTCGCTCGAAAACATGAAGAATTTTAACTAACTGTTAGCGAGCAGCCGTTAAGGTGAGTTAATGAAATAGAGCGGGCTGGCAGAAGGCCGCTCGCCACGGGATAGAGCGGCGTAAAGCCGGATGGAGTTAAAGATGAGCGCAGTCACACCAGCCCTTGGGTCGATCGAGAAGTACATCGGTGCTGCCGAAGCCGCAGTGAGCAAGGGTCTTGGGGCGCTGCCGACGACGACGGCACCGGCAAATTCAGCCGAAGCGACGACGGTTAAAGCCCAAGCTTTGGCGATTACCGATACCGTCTCTTTGGCAGATCGCGCCGACTCATATCTTGCGACCTACGGCTCCGATGCGCGCTTCAAAGGCATCGTCCAGGGTATTAAGACCAATCTGGATGCGAAGACCTTAAACACGATCGGTGCTGGCGCGGCACTCTATACGCAAACCGACCCAGTTATTCAGCAGCAGTCGGCTAAGCTCGAAAACGGGACGACCCGCAATACGGAAACGACGATTGCCGCCCGTACGATTGAGCAGGTTGCCGCCAAAAATAATAAGGGCATCGGCCTTCAGCGCAGCTTCTCCGAAACCATCATTCGCGAAAGCGGCGGCTTTACGAAAACCGGTCAGGCTCTCGCCAGTACAGTGCGTCAAGAAACCACGACAGCAACCCTCGCGGCCGATGCCACAAAAGGCACGCTGACGCAAACTTTCGATATTCAGGCGGTCATCACCTCCTCTGCCAACGGCAATACGGTCTACGAGCAACGCAACCGCGTGATTGTGTATAGCCTGACCAAAGCCGGTGATTATCAGAAGTCCCTGAAGGAAGTTCTGACGTCGATCACCAAAGACGCCAATGGCTCGGTTCTGGCCACGGCCCAAACGCAGTCGACGGAAACCTCGGTGGTGAATG
>NZ_LAJY01000967.1 GCF_000963705.1 Elstera litoralis
TCACGAACGCCCGAAAGTAACGCTTCAGTACGGCGGGGTGTCGCATTGCGGTGGGCATATATGTTGTTCAGGGCGACCCGCGAGACGATGCGGCGGGTACTGATATCCGACGATTTTGAGAAGCGATTAACAGTCTCCTCATTAAGTGCTAACGCCTCTGTTCTGCGCCCAGTACGGTAAAGGGCATAACCCTTCTGTAGTAAGGCATAGGCGATGTAATAATCTTTATTAGAAATGCTCATCGGTCCGGCGAGAGTGAGCGCATCTTCTGTAAGAGGGATCGCCTTTCCCTCCTCGCCAGGAATATCACCAAATGCGCGCGCGGCTTCGATCCGTGCTAGCAGAATTTTCTCTTGCACAACTGGTTGTTTACTCTCATGAAAGCGGCTCACGAGCCCGTCCATAGTTACAAAACCAATACTTCGATCTTGAGGAGCATCGAATAGCAAGCTCAGACCTTTATTGAAGAGCGCCGTAGCAGTTATTTCCTCGGCATCATCGCCGGTTAAGACTTTGGCACGCTCCAATGCCCCGTCATAGAGAGCCCGCTTCTCCGATGTGGCGGCATCACCGCCGAGCCGTAATCGGATAACGCCGAGGTTTAGGAAGGACCG
>NZ_LAJY01000968.1 GCF_000963705.1 Elstera litoralis
GCGGCGCGGCGACGATGAAGGGGAACAGAATGGCGGCCTGTCCGTAAACCGAGGTGGTCATGGTCAGTAGAATCGTCCGACGCATGATCGCCTTATAGTTCGTCACCACCCGGCTAAAAAGATCGGTCAGCGTATGCCCCTCTTGGGGTTCACCGCGATACAGCGCGATACCTTCGGAGTGGTCGCGCACGCGGATCAAGGCATAGCGGAAATCGGCTTCCACCCGCTCCTGTTGGAAATTCAAGCCAATCAGGGGGCGGCCGATCTTATGGGTAATCCAGGTTCCGAGAAGCGCATAGAGCAGCGCCGCCCACAGCATATAGCCGGGGATCGTGATCTCCGTTTCGCCGAGAGAGAAGCTGAGCGGCCCGGATTGCACCCATAGCAGCCCGGCAAAGGTGACGAAGGTTACGATTGCGCTGAGGAGACCCAGCGACAGCGTGAGCGTGATCGCCGTTAACTGGCTCACATCGTCGGACAAACGTTGATCGGGGTTGTCGGCCTTGGCTTCCCCGAGTTGGAGACGGTAATAAACCTGTTCAGACAGATAACGGTGCAAAAATTTGCCAACCAACCACGTCCGCCACTTAATCGTGAGCATCTGGTTCATATAAATGCGCAGAATTTGAACGCTAATATAGATTGTCGCCAGACCGCCGAAGACGAGGATTTCGGTTTTGAAGGTCGGATAGTCCAGCTCTTGCAGGGCATTATAGAAGCGCCCGTACCATTCGTTGAACAGCACATTGACATAAACCAGCCCGAGATTGATGCCGACCAGAAAACCCAGCAACCCCCGCAACCACCGCTGGTCGCCGAACCAATAGGGGCGATCAACGCCAA
>NZ_LAJY01000969.1 GCF_000963705.1 Elstera litoralis
GCCGCTCTTCGGGTTGGTTGCGAGAGGTGATCGGCAACGATCATCCCAGAGGAATGGTCATCCACGGGCCGCAAGGCCCCGGACAGAACCCGGCTTACAGGCCGTCTGGTATTCCTTATTTCGAAAGTGTCCAATATCCCCGGCACTCCTCTCAGGAGAACGGGAGGGGACAAGCCTGCCCCAGATGAAGCGGCATTATGTTAATTTTCATGTAGCATTGCCGTGTTTTGGTGACTTTTTTGTAGTTAAATAACGCGGCAGGCCTGCCGAGGCGGCAGGGTTTTCCATCCCGCGACTCCTGAGAAGCCCTCAGATTCTGTGCTCCTGAACGGCGTTCTTCGCGACTCGTTCAGCACTTTGCGAACAGTTATCAGAACATTAAAAGAACAAACGTAAATACCTATTCATAAACATATTGATAAAGATCAATCCTAATTCTTTACATAAGCATTATGGCAAGACTCTGGCGATTTACTAACCATGCGAAGCTAGGCGGGTGATGCCTTGAATTATCGAGTTTTTTACCTTCCGGCTCCATTGACGCCCATTCTGTCCCATGTTATCCCAAATCATCCCATGCAGAACCAGATACGCCCACCCGTATCCAGGCGTTGCAAGGGATGGGGTCGGGAGCGTTGGTCGGCATCGTTACTGAGGCGTAACACGGTGTATGACAAGCGGTTCGGGCGCGGAGGCACAAACACGGTGGG
>NZ_LAJY01000097.1 GCF_000963705.1 Elstera litoralis
GGAACGGCGGGTTTTTGCGGCTCGATGATTTCGACCGGCTTATCGACCGAAATATCCCTCAGTGTTGCAAACACCGTGTGAATCAGATCGGTGATCTGGCTCGGTGCAACATCATTCCGACCAACATAAGCTGCAACCACCTGAGTCGTCAGGTCCAATAGGGCAGTTTGCGGCAATGCAATGGTATTCGTTTCTTCGCTCATCGGTGAGATATCGCCATAGGTTACAATTTCTAAGGTGAGATTATTATAGGGTGGGGCTAATCGTCTTTCTACAAAAATCATATCAGGTTTCATGAAAATATCGTAATGAAGGCATACGAGTAAATTTCACACAATCAACTGTCGAGGCGTAATTTAGGAAGCGTTAGGGGATGGGGATAGCACCCTTGCAGCATCTGGGGGGCCGCAGCGTTTGACCTTGCCGAGCCATATGTTATGGTCGCGCCTCTTCTCAAGTGTTGCCCCTGCAACGAGTGCTGACGGGTGGGTTTCGGCTACCGAGACCGCTACAGACGAAGGGGCCGACCGATGGATATGCGCACGATGGAAACCCGCCCGACGCCGCTTTCGACCGTTGCTTTCGCAAGCGATCATGCTGGGGTCGATTTAAAATCCCATCTTTGCACTTTGGTGAAGGATTGGGGATACACGGTTGTTGACCTCGGCCCGCAGGCGGGCGAATCGGTCGATTACCCAGATTACGCCGATAAGCTGGCCGAGGCGCTGAAGACCGGCGCAGCCAGCGAGGGGGTGTTGATCTGCGGCAGCGGCATCGGCATTTCGATTGCCGCCAACCGCCATCCCCATATTCGGGCGGCGCTGGTATCGGATTCGCTGTCGGCGCGCCTTGCCCGCGAGCATAACAATGCCAATGTCATCGCGCTCGGCGCGCGCCTGATCGGGCCGGACTTGGCAGCGGATGCTGTGAAACTATTTCTGACGACGGGGTTTGATGGCGGCGAACGCCACGCCCGCCGGGTTGCCAAGCTTGGCTAGGCTTCCCCGGTTCGTTAGAGTTCGAGATTTTTTGCTGGTGTGTGAGGGGCTGCAATGAGCTTAGCGACTGGATTTTTCACCCGTTCTTTGGCCGATGCCGATCCGGCGGTCAATCAATCGGTTCAGCAGGAACTGCACCGCCAGCGCGATCAGATCGAACTGATCGCCTCGGAAAACATCGTTTCCCGCGCCGTGCTGGAAGCGCAGGGCTCGGTGCTGACCAATAAATACGCCGAAGGCTATCCGGGCCGTCGCTATTACGGCGGCTGCGAGTTCGTCGATATCGCCGAGCAGATTGCCATTGAGCGCGCCTGCCAGATTTTCGGCGCGACCTACGCCAATGTGCAGCCCCATTCGGGCGCGCAGGCCAATCAGGCCGTCTTCTTCGCGCTGATGCAGCCGGGCGATACCTTCTTGGGCATGGATCTCGCCTGCGGGGGCCATCTCACCCACGGCGCGCCGGCCAATCAGTCGGGTAAATGGTTTAAGCCGGTGGGCTATAAGGTGCGCCAGCAAGACCAACTCATCGACTATGATGAAATGGAAGACCTGGCGCTCACCCATAAGCCGAAGATCATTATCGGCGGCGGCTCGGCCTATCCGCGGGTGATCGATTTCGCCCGGATGCGCGCGATTGCCGATAAAGTCGGCGCGTATTTGATGGTTGATATGGCCCATTTCGCGGGGCTCGTCGCGGGCGGGGCCTATCCGAACCCAGTGCCGCACGCTCATGTGGTGACGACGACGACCCATAAAACCCTGCGCGGCCCGCGCGGCGGTATGATCCTCTCGACCGATGCCGACCTTGGTAAAAAGATCAACTCGGCGGTCTTCCCCGGCCTTCAGGGCGGCCCGCTGATGCATGTGATTGCGGCCAAGGCGGTTGCCTTCGGCGAAGCGCTGCAACCGGAGTTCAAAGCCTACGCTCAGTTGGTGATCGATAATGCGCGGGCGCTGTCGGAAGTGCTGCTGTCGCGCGGCGTGAACATCGTTTCGGGCGGCACCGATAGCCATGTAGTTCTGGTCGATCTGCGCCCGAAGGGTCTGACGGGCAAAGTCGTCGAGCATCACCTAGAAGCGGCGGGCATCACCTGCAATAAGAACGGCATTCCCTTCGATCCGGAAAAGCCGATGATTACCTCGGGCGTCCGTCTTGGCACGCCAGCGGGCACGACGCGCGGCTTCGGCGTGGCGGAGTTCCAGCAGGTCGGCCAGTTGATCGGCGATGTGCTCGATGGTCTGGTTGCCAATGGGGCGGACGGTAATGCGGGCGTGGAAGCCAGGTGCGGGCGCAGGTGGAAGCCCTGTGCCACCGCTTCCCGATTTACCCGTAAGCTTGGTTGAAAGGGTGATCTAGGGCGATGCGCTGCCCCTTCTGTGGAAACGATGACACGCAGGTCAAAGACTCGCGGCCGACCGACGATAATAGCGCCATTCGGCGACGTCGGTTCTGCGCGGCGTGCGGGTCGCGTTTCACCACGTTCGAGCGCGTGCAGTTGCGCGAACTCACCGTGGTTAAGAAGAATGGCAAGCGCGTCCCCTTCGATCGCGACAAGCTCGCCCGCTCGATTCAGATCGCCTGCCGGAAACGGCCCGTCGATGCCGAGCGGATCGAGCAAATGGTCAATGGTATCGTTCGGCGGCTGGAAAGCCAGGGCGAGCCGGAAATCGCGTCCGATAAGGTCGGCGAGCAGGTAATGGAAGCGCTGTATAGTCTCGATCCCGTTGCCTACGTCCGCTTTGCCTCGGTGTATAAAAATTTCCACGAAGTCAAAGATTTTGAAGATTTGGTCGATCGCCTGAATGTCGATGCGCGCGACTGACCAAGCGGCGGACGAACGCTTTATGGGGCTTGCCCTGCGTCTGGCCCGCCGGGGTTGGGGGCAGGTGTGGCCGTCGGTTGCGGTCGGCTGCGTGCTGGTGAAGGACGGCGCGATTATCGCCCAGGGCTGGACACAACCCAGCGGGCGGCCCCATGCCGAAATTCATGCGCTGACCCAAGCGGGGGCGGCGGCGCGCGGGGCTACCGCCTATGTGACGCTGGAGCCCTGTGCCCATCATGGCCGGGCCGGGCCGTGCTGCGACGCGCTGGTCGACGCCGGGACGCCCGCGCCGTCATTGCGATGGAAGACCCGGACCCGCGCACTTCCGGCCAGGGCATCGCTCGCATGCGCGCGGGCGGTATTCAGGTCGATCTCGGGGTGATGGCCGACGAAGCGCAGGCGGTGGCGGCGGGGTTTTTGCTGCGCGTGACCCTCGGGCGTCCTCTGGTGACGGCGAAAATCGCAACCTCGCTCGATGGGCGCATTGCGGCACACACCGGGGCGTCGCGCTGGATCACCGGGCCGCAGGCGCGCGCCTTCGGCCATCGCTTGCGCGCCGAGCATGACGCGATTGCCGTCGGCGGGGCCACGGCGCTGATGGACGATCCGACGCTGGATTGCCGCCTGCCGGGGCTCGCGCACCGCTCGCCCGTGCGGGTGATTATCGATGGGCGGCTGTCGCTCCCGCTGACGGCGCAAATGGTGCGCACGGCTTCCTGGCATCCAACCTGGGTGCTGACGCGCCAAGATTCCGATAAGAACCGCCAGCGCGCCTTGAAAGACGCGGGCGTGCGGGTTTTCACGGTGCCGATCCACGACGGGCAGATGGACCTTCCCAAAGCCCTGGCGCTTCTGGGGGAAATCGGGCTGACGCGGCTGCTGGTCGAAGGCGGCGGGCGTTTGATTGCGGGATTGCTCGGGGCCGATCTGATCGATGCGCTGCACTGGTTCCGCGCGCCCTCGGTGATCGGCGGCGATGGGATTCCGGCGATTGCGGCCTATGGCGTCGATACGCCCGACCTGGCCCGTCGTTTCCGCCGAGTAGACACTCTGTTTCTCGGTGAGGATTTGCTGGAAAGCTTCACGGTCGAGCGCTAGGGTCGGGCTCATGTTTACAGGCATCATCACCGAGATCGGCAGTGTGCGCAGCCTAACCCGCAAGGCGGGGGGCGATACGCGCTTTGAAATCGATACCTCCCAGCCGCTCGTCGGCGTCGCCCTCGGCGCGTCCATTGCCCTCTCGGGCGCGTGCATGACCGTGATCGAGCAGGGCGAGCGCTGGTTCGCCGTGGAAGTCTCGGACGAGTCGCTATCGAAAACCACCCTCGGTTCTTGGCAGGTCGGGCGAAAACTCAATCTGGAGCGGGCGCTGAAGGCGGGGGACGAGTTGGGCGGTCATTACGTTTCCGGCCACGTCGATGGCGTCGGGCATCTCACGGGGCGGGAGAGCGTTGCGGGCAGCCTGCGTCTCACCTTCGCCCTGCCGACGCCCTTTCACCGCTTCGTTGCGCCGAAAGGCTCGATCACGCTCGACGGCGTATCGCTGACGGTGAACGAGGTGGGGGCTACGGCGGGATCGACGCTCGGTGAGACCGAGTTTACGGTGAACATCATTCCGCATACGGCGACCCATACCACGCTCGGCGGGCTTGCGGTCGGCGACGGGGTGAATTTTGAAATCGATATGCTGGCGCGCTATATGGCCCGGCTGATGGAAACGGCGGGAGCTAGCCATGCGCAAAACTCATGATCTCGAAATCGTCTCCTCCATCGACGAGTTGATCGAAGATGCGCGCCAGGGCCGCATGTTCATTCTGGTCGATGATGAAGACCGCGAAAACGAAGGCGATCTGGTGATTCCCGCCGATGCCGCCACGCCGGAAGCGATCAACTTCATGGCGCGTTATGGGCGCGGCCTCATCTGCCTCGCCATGAACCGCAAGCGCGTCGAGGAACTCGGCCTACCGCTGATGGCCCAGCAGAACGGCACCCGTCATCAAACGGCCTTCACGGTGTCGATTGAGGCGCGCGAGGGCGTCTCGACCGGCATTTCGGCGGCGGACCGGGCGCTGACGGTGGCAACGGCGATCGACCGGCCAAGGCCGGGAGGATATTGTGACGCCGGGGCATGTTTTTCCGCTGGTCGCGCGCGACGGCGGCGTGCTGGTGCGCGTCGGCCATACGGAAGCCGCCGTCGATATCGCGCGCCTCGCGGGCCGCTCGCCCGCGGGCGTGATCTGCGAGATCATGAACGACGATGGCACGATGGCGCGCATGCCGGATCTGGTCAAATTCGCCCAGACCCACGGCCTCAAGGTCGGCACCATCGCCGATTTGATCGAATGGCGCCGCCGCCGCGAAAAGCTGGTGCAGCCGGTAACGGAAACCACCTTCGAATCGATCCACGGGGGCAGCTTTCGCCTGATCGTCTACCGCAATACGGTCGCCTATGCCGAGCATATCGCGCTGGTGAAGGGCGATCTGACGCAGGCCGGGCCGGTGCCGGTGCGGATGCACGCCATGTCGATTCTCGATGACGTGCTGGGCGATAGCCGCTCCACCCACTCCGGCGATCTGCAAGCCGCGATGCGGGCGATTGGCGATATCGGGCGCGGCGTAATCGTGCTGATCCGCGAGCCGAGCGCGACCAGCCTGTCGGACCGGCTGCGGCTCGATCCCAGCAAGCAGGGCAGCCAACTCCGCGATTATGGCGTGGGCGCACAGATCTTGCTCGATTTGGGGGTGCAGGAGATGGAATTGCTCACCAATGCGCCGAAAACCATCGTTGGGCTTGACGGCTACGGTCTAACAATCGTAGGTCATCGCCCCCTTACCCCCGCCTAACCTTTCGGATCGGTCGCATGAGCCAGCCCCATATTCTAATTGTCGAAGCCCGCTTTTACGAAGATATCGCCGATGAACTGGCGGCGGGGGCGATTGCCGCGCTCACCGACGCGGGGGCGACGTTCGAGCGGTTGAGCGTGCCGGGGGCCTTCGAGATTCCGGCGGCGGTGGAATTCGCCGTGCGCGCCGGAAAAGCGGGGACGCTGCCGAAAGCTTTCGACGGGTTCTTGGGCCTCGGCTGCGTCATTCGCGGCGAAACCACCCATTATGATTATGTCTGCGCCGAAAGCGCGCGCGGCTTGCAGGATATCGCCCTGCGTCACGGTGCTGCGGTAGGGTTTGGGGTGTTGACGGTCGAGAACGACGATCAAGCCTGGGCGCGCGCGCGCCGTGACCGGAAGGACAAGGGCGGCGAAGTGGCCCGTGCCGTGCTGCGCATGATCGACCTCCGCCGCCAGTTCCGGGTTAGCTAAGCGTTATGACCGATAAAAAGCAAAAAACCCCCGGCCCCACCCCGCGCCAATTGGCGCGTATTGCCGCCGCTCAAGCCCTGTTTCAGCAGGATTTCAACAAGGTTACGACGGCGCGGCTCATTCTGGATTTCCGCCAGAGTTACCTGGAGCCGAATACCGACGAAATTCTGTTCGCGCAATTGGTCGATGCCGCCGCCGAACGCATGCCGGAGTTGGACGCCATTATTTCGGCCAATCTTTCGGAAGGCTGGACGATTGAGCGGATCGACCCGGTGTTGCGCGCCATTCTGCGCGTCGGCATTACCGAATTGATGGCGATGCTGGATGTTCCGGCGCGCGTCGTCATTACCGAATATGTCGATGTCGCCCACGCTTTCTTCGGCGGGAAGGAGCCGGGGATGGTCAACGGGCTGCTCGATAAGGTTGCGCGCACGATCCGCGACGCCGAGTTTTCGTAAGGGGTTTGAGATGAGCGGTGGGGAGGGCGAGTTCGACCGGATCGCCCGCTATTTCGCCCCGCTCGCCGCAGGATTTCCGGGGGCCTTGGGCCTGACCGACGATGCGGCTTTGCTCGACCCCGGACCGGGGCGGCAATTGGTGGTTTCGACCGACGCCCAGATCGAGGGCGTCCATTTTCTGCCCGCTGCCGATCCGGCGCTGGTGGCGGCGAAAATCCTGCGCTCCTCGGTCTCCGATCTTGCGGCGATGGGGGCGGACCCGCTGGCCTATACGCTGGCAACCTTCTGGACCGCCGCCATCGAGAGCGCTTGGCTCGCGCGCTTCAGCCAGGGGCTTGCGGTCGAACAGGCCGCGCTCGGAATCGCGCTTGCGGGCGGCGATACCGTGAAAACGCCGGGGCCGCTTAGTTTCTCCGTCACGGTTTTCGGCACGGTTCCGACCGGCGCTGCGCTGCGCCGTAATGGCGCGCAGGTTGGCGATCTGGTGG
Source organism: Elstera litoralis (assembly GCF_000963705.1). GTDB lineage: Bacteria > Pseudomonadota > Alphaproteobacteria > Elsterales > Elsteraceae > Elstera > Elstera litoralis. Next base: position 7,085 of record NZ_LAJY01000097.1, read on the forward strand.
CGGTTACGGGGACGATTGGCGATGCTCTCCTCGGGCTCAGGCTGTTGCGGGAGCCTGATCTTGCGGCGGATTGGGGCGTGTCTGACACAGAAGCCGCTTTTCTGGCCGCGCGCTATTGGCGGCCCAGCCCGCGCCTTGCACCGATGGCGGCGTTACGTGGGGTCGCCTCGGCAGCGCTCGATATTTCCGACGGGCTGATCGCCGATCTTGGCCATATCACCGCCACCTCCGGCGTTGGAATCGCGCTGGACGCTGCGGCAATCCCGCTGTCACCCGCCGCTCAAAAGGCGGTGAGGCGCCTTGCGCTGGCCGATCTGCTGACGGGCGGCGATGATTATGAAATCGCCCTAACGATTTCGCCGAAAAAAGCTGCTATACTGGATGAAGCCGCGCGGGCAAGTGGCGTGCCGATCACGATTGTGGGCAGGTGCGTCGCCGGGTCCGGGGTTCGGGTGTACGATGGGGCGGGGCAGGTTCTCCCTCTAGGGCAGACGGGCTTTCGGCATTTCTAAAGTCTCGTTCGCGGTCAGAATGACCGGGTGAAAGGAAGCGGCGATGCGCGGCGGTTTGCGGATGATTCTCAGCTTTTTGATGCTGATCTGCGTCGGGGGCGGCATTGCGGGCGGTTTTTACCTGATCCGGTATCTCGAAAAAATGCAGTTCGAAGGCGATGGCGGTCGGCAAGCCTTTGTGGAGATGGAGGAAATTAATATCTCCATCATTCGCAATAATTTTCCGGCGGAACTGCGTTCCTATAAGCTTACGATTGAAACGCGCGAAGGCGGGCCTTTTGAAGGTCGTGCTGGAATCGCGCCCACGCCTTAAAGATCTGTACATCAATATTATATCGTCACTGGCGACGCGCGCCGGTCCGGAGAATCTCGACAATAGCGATTATTTGCGCGAGATGATGGTGCGGCAATCGAATGAGGTTCTTACCCCCGGTGCCGTGCGCGATATTTTCATTCGCAATCTCACAATCCGCCCCGTCGAATCTTAATCGGCACCCCTGACCATCGCCCTCCGAACCCTCCGCTTTTTGTCCCTAGCCTAACGGGGAAGGGGTTGCTACGCCTGCCGCTCCCGGTTTGGGGCAGTTCGGTTGTAGAGAAGAGGGTTTGGAATGGCTGTATCGATTGAGCGGCGGCTTGCAGATGAATTATCGGTTCGACTGGAGCAGGTCGAAGCGACGATTGCCTTGCTGGATGGCGGCTCGACGGTGCCTTTCATCGCGCGCTACCGCAAGGAAGCGACCGGCGAGCTTGACGATATTCAACTGCGAACCCTCGAAGAGCGGTTGCGCTATCTGCGCGAGCTGGATGAGCGGCGCGACGCCGTGATTGCCTCGGTGCGCGAGCAGGGCAAGCTGACCGACGAGCTTCTAGCGCTGTTCATGGCTGCCGAGACCAAGGCCCGCCTGGAAGATCTCTATCTCCCCTACAAACAAAAGCGCCGCACCAAAGCCCAAATCGCCCGCGAAGCCGGACTCGAGCCGCTGGCCGATCTGCTATTGACCGACCCGACGCGCACGCCGGAAACCGAGGCGGCAGCCTTTATCGATGCCGAAAAAGGCGTGGCGGATGTTAAAGCCGCCCTCGATGGGGCGAAGCAAATCCTCATCGAACGTTTCGCCGAAGATGCCGAACTGGTCGGCGCTTTGCGCAATTTCCTCTGGGAAAAACGGCGTTGTGCGCGCGAAAGGCATCGAGGGCAAGGAAGAGGCTGGGGCGAAATTCTCTGATTATTTCGATTATGCCGAGCCGATCCGGCAAATCCCCTCGCATCGGGCGCTCGCGCTGTTCCGGGGCCGCAAGGAAGAGTTTCTGACGGTTACCCTCGGCCTGCCCGAAGAGCCGCCCCCCGGCCAGATGGGGCCGTGCGAAAGCCGGATTGCCCTGCGCTTCGGCATCGAAGCGCGCGGGCGCGCGGCGGATGCGTGGCTGCTGGACGTGGCGCGCTGGTGCTGGCGGGTGAAAGTTTCGGTCCATCTCGAACTCGATCTGATGAACCGGCTGTTCGAGCAGGCGGAGGAAGAGGCGATCCGCGTCTTCGCGGGCAATCTGCGCGATCTGCTGCTGGCCGCCCCCGCCGGGATGCGTCCGACCTTGGCGCTCGATCCGGGGTTCCGCACCGGCACCAAGGTTGCCGTGGTCGATGCCACCGGCAAGCTGCTCGATACGGCAACCATCTACCCGCACGAGCCGCAGCGGCGCTATGAGGAGGCGATCAACCAGGTTGCCGCCCTCTGCCAGAAGCACGACGTGCAGCTCATCGCTATCGGCAATGGCACCGCCAGCCGCGAGACGGATCGGTTTGCCGCCGATTTGCTGGCGCGCTTCCCGGCCTTGAAGGCGACCAAGGTGATGGTGTCGGAAGCGGGGGCCTCGGTCTATTCCGCCTCGGCTTTTGCCAGCCAAGAATTCCCGAGCATTGACGTGTCGATCCGCGGCGCGATTTCCATCGGGCGGCGGCTGCAAGACCCGTTGGCCGAACTGGTGAAGATCGATCCTAAATCCATCGGCGTTGGCCAATATCAGCACGATGTGAGCGAAAGCAAACTGTCGCGCATGCTCGATGCCGTGGTGGAAGACTGCGTGAACGGCGTCGGGGTCGACCTCAATACGGCTTCCGTGCCGCTGCTCACGCGCGTGTCGGGGCTCAACGAGACTTTGGCGCGCAATATCATCGCGTGGCGCGACGCCCAGGGCGCGTTCCGCAATCGCAATCAGTTGAAGGAAATCGCCCGGCTGGGGCCGAAAGCCTTCGAACAGGCGGCGGGCTTCTTGCGCATTCGCGGCGGCGACGAGCCGCTCGATGCCTCCTCCGTCCATCCGGAAGCCTATCCGGTGGTCCGCAAAATCGCCCAAAGCGTGGCAAAGCCCGTGGCCGACATCATCGGCGATAGCGCCACCTTGCGCGGGCTCAATCCCGCGAGCTTCGCCGACGACCGCTTCGGGCTGCCGACCGTGCAGGATATTTTGCGCGAACTCGATAAGCCGGGCCGCGATCCGCGCCCCGAGTTCAAAACGGCGACCTTTAAGGATGGCGTCGAAGCGCTGAAGGATCTTCAGCCCGGCATGCTGCTGGAAGGCGTCGTCACCAATGTCGCCGCCTTCGGCGCTTTCGTTGATATCGGCGTGCATCAGGACGGGTTGGTTCACGTCTCGGCCCTGTCGAACAAGTTCGTCAAAGACCCGCGCGAGGTAGTGAAACCCGGCCAAGTGGTGAAGGTGAAAGTGTTGGAGGTCGATATCAAGCGCAAGCGCGTCGGCCTGACCATGCGTCTCGACGATCCGATGGATGGCTCGGCCCCCGCCCGCTCAAGCGGCCCGCGCCCAACCGCCCCGCGCGATGCGTCGCCGCGCCCTCTCCGGGAAGCCAGGACAGGGCAGGCCGACACCGCCCCCGCGCGCGCCGCAACAACGGCCCGAACCTGCGGGCGACGGAATTTTTCGCGGCAGCTCTGCTGAAGGCGCAAAAGAATAAAAGGCTAACCTCGGGCAAATCGGGCCAAATGCGGCTTATCTCTAGTAGTCTGCCTAATCTATGCCATATTGAGCCGATACGGGCTAAGGGAGCTCGTAGAGATGAAGGGTCCCGAATGGTCCGCGCCGTGTTTGTTTCGTTCAGTATCGTCGTTGCTTTAACGGGGGCAGGGGCCGCTTCGGCGGCGTCATCGATCCAACCCCATCGGGCGATTTATGAACTGGCGTTGGACCGTAGCCAATCGGGCTCCGGCATTATCGGTGCGGGCGGGCAGCTCTACTTCGAGTGGGCCGATACCTGCGACGGCTGGGCCGTGGAGCAGCGCTATAAGCTGCGCCTCTCCTATACCGACGCCGACGATTCCGATCTTCAAATCAGCCTCGTTTCCTGGGAAGCCAAAAACGGCCAGCGCTATCGCTTCGAAGTGAAGAAGATGAGCAATGGCGAAATCGATGAGGATATTCGCGGCACCGCCCAGGCCCCCAAAGGCAAACGCGGTCTCGCGCGCTTTACCAACCCGGAAGCTGCGCGCTTTCCGTTGCCGAAAGACGTGATGTTTCCCTCGGCCCATACGATTGCGCTGATCGACGCAGCGAAGGCCGGGCAGGTTTTTCTGTCGCGGCCGGTTTTCGACGGCGGATCGGTCGAAGGCGCAACCCAGGTTTCCGCCGCCATCGGGCTTGCCCGTCCCGGCAATCCGAAGGAAGCCAATCCGCTGCTGAAAGGCCGCTCCTGGAGCATGCGCATGGCGTTTTTCCCCGAATCCACCGGGGTCGACCCGCAAACCCTCGGGGAAGAGCAGCCGGATTACGAATTGGGCACCGATTTATTAGAAAATGGGGTTTCCCGAACCATGACGCTCGACTACGGTCAATTCGCCGTGCGGGCAAAGCTGTTGAAAGTCGAACCGCTCGCGGCAGCCAAATGCTCCTAACGCCCACGGGGTTTGAATGTCGCGACTGCGCCGCCTGCTCGGGCTGGAGATTGTAGCCGAAACGATCCTCGTTCACGGTAAAGATCAGCCCATTGGCGATGCCTTCATTCAAGCGGGCTTTTTTCACGCGTTACGCTGCCTTTATCCCAACGCCCGCATTACGTTTGCCGTCTCGCTCGGCGGATCGGCCTATGCCGATAGTCTGAAAAGCGTAATGGCCCCCTATCTGGATGAGGTTCTGACCCACCAGGGCTTGAGTCTCGACCGCCGCGCGCTTCATCCGCTCAGCCCCCGTCCGCTCGCCGGCCGCCGCTTCGATCTGGTGATCGATCTGGAGAAGGTTTGGTGGCAGACGCTGATTCTGCGCCGGGTGCGGCATAAGTGCTTCGTGTCGGCCTCCAAACATTTTCTGTTCTCCCACTGCTGGCCGCGCGATTGGCGCAAGCCCGTGCATCTGAGCGCGCAATATCTGATGCTGCTGGATGCTTTGGGGGGCAGCCCGACAGCCGATCTGCCGCCGCCCGATTTTCGCTGCCCGGACCGGATGGCGCAAGCGGCGGCGCTGCTTCCCCACGGGCCGAAATATGTCGGCCTCGTTCCGGGCGCGGGGGATCGCGGCAAATGCTGGCCGTTGGAGCGCTATTTTGCCGTGGCGCGCGCTTTGAGTGCGGGCGGGCTAACGCCGGTTTTCCTGCTGGGGCCAGCCGAGGCGGATTTGGTGCCGGTGGTGCAAGAAGCCTTCGAGACGCCGCTCTTGCCAGCCTGGATTCAGCACGCGGACCGGCCTGCGGAATTCCATCCGGCGTTTTCATCGCCGCTGATGACGGTGGCGTTGGGGCGGCAACTTTGTGCGGCGGTCACGAATGATTGCGGCATGGCGCATATGCTGGCGGCGGCCAATACGCCGTTGCTCACGCTTTTCGGCTATACGAACCCCAAGAAATATCGGCCGCTGTCGGGGATATCCGAGGTTTTATCGGCCCGGCAGTATGGCACGATCAACCCGGAGGCGATTCCCGTCGGCGATGTTCTCCCCCGCATCGAACGGCTGGTTGCGCATTATTCTTAAGGCCGGTCGGCGAGAAGGTCTTGATCTTCCATCGCGTCCGCATCGACGAGCCGGTCGCAGGTAAGGCCGATCAAGCGAATGCTTTTCTCCAAATTTTCGGCGCGCAACAGGTTCACGCAGGCCGCCCAGAGCGTTTCTGCGTCCTGAGTAGGGACGGGCAGGCCGGTGGAGCGGGTGCGCTGGACGAAATCCGCCGTTTTCATTTTCACCGTTACCCCGGCGGCAAGCTTATCCGCCGCCTGAAGCCGCCGCGCCACGGTTTCGGCCAAGGGGCGCAGCGCCTCGGTGAGATCGTCGAGATGGGTGCGGTCTTTGCGGAAGGTGGTTTCCGCGCCGACGCTTTTGGCGGGCCGGTCCGGGGTGATGCGGCGGCGATCCTGGCCGCGCGCGAATTCGGTCAGGCGCAACCCGACCTGCCCGAAACGCCGGGCGACCCAGATCGCTCCCGCGCCGCCAAATCGCCAACCGTTCGGATACCCTCGCGCTCCAGCGCCGCCGCCAGCGCCTTACCGACGCCCCAGAGCAGCGAAACCGGGCGCGGGGCGAGGAAGGCCGCCGCTTCCGCCTGCCCGATCAACGCAAAACCGCGCGGCTTATCGAGGTCGGAAGCGATTTTCGCCAGAAGCTTATTCGGCCCAAGCCCAATCGAGAGCGTAATGCCGAGATTGGCTTCCACCTCGCGCGCCAGATTGGCCAACAGCAGCGCGGCGGGAACGCCGCCGCGCTGGACGGGCTCGCTGAGATCGAGAAAGGCTTCGTCGAGTGCCAAGGGTTCCACCAATGGGGTGAGGGCGAGCAGGCGGCGGCGCAGGGCGCGGCTAACGGCGGCATATTTGCTGATCGCGGGCGGAAAGACGGTCGCATCGGGGCAGAGGCGCAAGGCTTGGCCCATCGGCATTGCGGAGCGCACGCCCGCGCCCGCGCCACATAACAGGCCGCCGAAACAACCCCGCGCTCGCCGCCGCCAACGATAACGGGCCGGTGCCGCAAATCGGGCCGGTCGCGTTTTTCCACAGATGCATAAAATGCATCACAATCTATATGGGCAAGGGTGAGCCGATCCCATTCGGCATGGAAGCGCAGGCGCGGCGACCCGCAGACCGGGCAGCGCGATTTTAAGCGCGCCTGCGCGTCTTGGCGGGTTTCCGGGGCGGGAAGCGGGTTCGCCAAACAGTCGCGGCAGAAGCCCGTTATGCCCTCGGCGTGAAGACGACCCAACATTACGGCAGCATAGTCCCAACAGAGGTTAAGGTTATGGTTTCTTTGCGAGTGGCGAGTCGCTACAGTGAGATTCGTGTTGCGGGCGGCATAGGGTCCCGGCGCTTGGAGGCTTCGGTATATTTCGATGAAGACGGTTTTGATCGTTGAAGACAACGAACTCAATATGAAGCTTTTCCACGATTTGTTGGAAGCGCGCGGCTATCGTATTTTGCAATCGCGGGACGGGATGGAAGCCCTGCGCCTCGCGCGGGAGGAGCGGCCCGACCTGATTCTGATGGATATTCAACTGCCGGAAGTGTCTGGCCTTGAAGTTACCAAGTGGATCAAGCAGGATGAACACCTACGCTCTATTCCAATTATTGCGGTTACGGCTTTCGCTATGAAGGGTGATGAAGAAAAAATCCGCGAGGGGGGCTGCGAGGCATATATTGCCAAACCAATTTCGGTCGCAAACTTCCTCGAGACCGTTCAGCGCTTTTTGGGTTAAGGGCTGATGCCGGGCCGTATCCTCGTTGTTGATGATATTCTTCCGAATATCAAACTGCTCGAAGCAAAACTGACGAGCGAATATTATGACGTCATTTCGGCGGAAAATGGGCCGACGGCGCTGGAACTTGCACGCAGCGAATCGCCCGATCTAATCCTGCTCGACGTGATGATGCCCGGCATGGACGGGTTCAAGGTTTGCGAGAAGCTGAAAGAAGACCCGGCCACTGCCCATATCCCCGTGATTATGGTCACGGCCCTGTCGGACACGGCGGACCGCGTGCGCGGTTTGCAGGCCGGGGCCGATGATTTTCTGTCGAAACCCGTGCGCGATGTGCCGCTGTTTGCGCGCGTCCGCTCGCTCATTCGCCTGAAGAACCTGATGGATGCGTGGCGGGTGCGGGAAGAAACCTCGTCCCGCCTTGGCCTCGCCGCGCCGGCACCAGTGATGAGCCAGGAGGTTGCTACCGAAGGGCGGATTCTGGTCGTCGAGGAAAGTGCCATCGATGCCGAGAATATCGTGAATATTCTCAAATCCGACCGACATTCGATTGCAAGCATCCACAATACCGAGGGCGCTATTGCCGCCGTAAACAGCAATGTTTTCGATCTGGCGATTATCTCGCTGACCTTGATGGAAGGCGACGCGTTGCGGCTGTGCAGCCAAATCCGCTCCCACGTCAATGAAAGCGTGCGCTCCCTGCCGATTCTTCTGTTGGCGGAAGACGAGGAAGATATCGGCAAGATCGCCAAAGCGCTTGATCTTGGCGTGAATGATTACGTGATGCGCCCGATTGAGCGGCAGGAATTACAGGCGCGCGTGCGCACGCAAATCCGCCGCCGCCGTTATCAGACGCGGTTGCGCATGAATTTCGAGGAAAGCATCGCGCTGGCCTCCACCGATGCGCTGACGGGGGTTTATAACCGCCGCTATCTGGATGTGCATCTCGATCAAATGGTGCGCAACGCCAACGATGTGCGTAAACCGCTGTCGGTGGCCTTTTGCGATATCGACCATTTCAAGCGCCTGAACGATACCTACGGCCATGCGGCGGGCGATGAGGTGCTGATCGAGTTCGCCAATCGCATGCGCCGCTCCTTACGCCATTTCGATATGATTGCGCGCATCGGCGGCGAAGAGTTTGTCGTCGTCATGCCCGACACGAACATCGACGTTGCGATTAAAGTGTCGGAACGGCTGCGAACGCGCATGCAGGACGATCCGTTTACCGTTGCGGCGGCGGGCGAGTTGCCGGTGACAATCAGCATTGGCGTTTCAGTATCGGAACTCGGGGAAACCTCCGGCTCCGATTTACTGCGCCGGGCCGATGAGGCGATGTATCGGGCCAAGCAGGCGGGCCGGAACCGCGTGGAAGCATCGATGCCGGTGGCGTAACCGGCGTGCGGGACGGGTGAAAGCGGGGGAGTTTCCTCCGCTTTTTTTACGCCCGCATTCTATCCTAACCCCCAAACGAAAAGCGCCGGTACAAGACCGGCGCTTTCGATTTTAAGCTGCGTGACCAGCTTAAACTACTTAATTTTCGCTTCGCGGAACACGACGTGCTTACGCACGACCGGATCATACTTCTTGAGTTCCAGTTTGTTCGTGGTCTTACGCGGGTTCTTCTTAGTCACGTAGTAGAAGCCCGTGTCCGCGGTGCTAACCAGCTTGATCAGCAGGGAAGTTGGC
>NZ_LAJY01000970.1 GCF_000963705.1 Elstera litoralis
TCTGAAAGAGATGTAAGTAGAATTTCTTTGTTTTCTTTTAGAAATTCTTGAATATTATCCAATGGAATGAATGAAATTTCAGAATATTCTTTGCTGCCAAATTGTTCGTATGCACTTCTGATTTCATTTTCTGGTAAAGACGACATTAGGACAAAAATAATATCCACAACGCCGGTTGCGACATCTTCAACAAGGCCGCAAACTTCGGTGGATGTCACCGAACTGGCATCGAGACCAAGTTCTTCCCGAAGCTCGTCTAAGAGTTGCCCTCTAGGGTCGGGCAGGCTGAGGCCTCCTGCTGGGGCGGGTTCCCAAAGACCTTCATGGGTTGAAACATTATTGCTTCTCCGGCCCAGGACGAGTCCAGCGGGAGAAATGAGAATACCCGTAACGGCTAAAGGACGAATTTCAGGTAGATTAATAAAAATATCAGGATTGAGGCGGCGAGCAATGACTGTCCGGTAATCAATCTCTTGGATCGTTAGGGTGTTTTGCGTATGTCCCGACAAACTAAAAACGGGATCATTCGTGATTAAGCCATTTTTTTTTTTAAACTCTTCATTCCATATACGGTTTAACTCGTCGTTTAAAGAGTATGGAAATTGATACGGGGGTAGAATTTTGATGTCGCAGCATTTATTTAATGGGAAAACACGAGTTTTAGTCATAATTAAAAACCATTCTGGTAAGAAGAAAGAATAATACTGGAAACCTCATCCAAATTTTTTACATTTATAGTATTGTGTAATCGTGGGTCATTTACATCAGACAAGAAGAAACTCT
>NZ_LAJY01000971.1 GCF_000963705.1 Elstera litoralis
GCCCAAGCGGCGGGCGACTTCCTGATAGGCTTCCTGCACCCCGCCGAGATCCTGGCGGAAGCGGTCCTTATCGAGCTTCATATTCGATTTCACATCCCAGAGGCGGCAATTGTCTGGGCTGATTTCATCGGCCAGAACGATGCGCATTTCCTCTTCATCCCACAGGCGGCCGAATTCCAGCTTGAAATCAACGAGCTTCAGACCAACGCCAAGGAAAAGCCCCAAAAGATAATCATTCACCCGCAAGGTCAGGTGAATCATATCATCGATATCTTGCGTGCTGGCCCAGCCGAAGGCAGTGATATGCTCTTCCGAAACCATCGGATCGCCCAACTCATCGTTCTTATAATAATATTCGATGATAGCGCGGGGCAGCGGCGTGCCTTCGGGAATACCAAGACGTTTGGACATAGAACCCGCCGCCACATTGCGCACGACGACTTCAATCGGAATGATTTCGACCTGACGCACCAATTGCTCACGCATATTGAGCGCGCGGATGAAGTGCGTGGGAATGCCGATTTCGGTGAGGCGCGTCATCAGATACTCAGAAATCCGGTTGTTCAGCACGCCTTTGCCGCTGATAACCCCTTTTTTCTGATTATTGAAGGCGGTCGCATCGTCCTTGAAATACTGCACGATCGTGCCGGGTTCCGGTCCTTCGAACAGAACTTTG
>NZ_LAJY01000972.1 GCF_000963705.1 Elstera litoralis
CGAAGCTATGACGCGGCTGCACGGGGGTATGCTTTTGTGCGCCGCACAATTTCAAAATCATTCTGATTAATAATAATTAACGCGATATCTGTTTTTTTGACTGATCGCCGGTCTCCAATCAACCGAATGCGTAAATCATTGCTCTAAAAAACCTCATCAAGGACGGGAAAATTTAATTTTAATCAGAGGCCTAAGCCAATATTTTTATGCTCATAGCCTATTTAATAAGGAATCAATTTAAAGTTACCAATAATTAACCCGTTAATACTAGGCGTTTAATTCACAAACTCAAAATATTAAAAATTAAAATACATTCTTCACATATACATAGACTCGACAAGTCATACAACTCCAGTGTTAATATGTTGCAGCACAACATTCGTTACCGGACCGCGACAGGGTCATAACCGCTGAAACCCATACAGATGTATGCGCTTCGGCGACCCAATCGACCTTTGGCATCGCCAAAGGCATCGCGTCTGTTTGCGTGAGAGAGGGCCAGCCGTGGCTAATAAGATTTCTCTGTCGATCCGATGGAAAGTTTTCATCATCCCAGGCGTGGCCTTGATCGCGCTAGGATTGCTGGCGCTCGTCGGGATCTCCACAATCTCCAACCAGAACCGCGTTCTCGATCAGATCACGCGCATCTCCAGCGCGAAAGCGACCGAGGCGCTCCAGCTCTCGCGTGCTTTCGAACAGGCGCAC
>NZ_LAJY01000973.1 GCF_000963705.1 Elstera litoralis
AGAGAGCGTAATCGCCGAGCATATCTTTGAAGGCCGCACCAAACAAATAGCCGGTTCCTGCAAAACTTGTGGCCCAAACCCCGGCAGCAATGAAGTTTAAAACGCTGAACCGCAACCAGCTTACGCCGCTCATCCCAATTGCAAAGGAACTCACATTCCGCACGCCATAAATAAAGCGGAACGAAAGAATGAAGCCAGTATTATAGCGGTGGAGCAAATCCATCGCCCGAGCGACGCGCGACTCCCATTTGGGGAATTTTCTCACGAGCGAGTGCCCATAGCGCCGCCCCAGGAAAAAATAAACCTGATCGCCGCAAAAACTGCCCAACCAAGCGCAAGCAATCAGGACAGGCAGCGACAACAGGCCAAGATGGGCGGCATACCCTGCGAATATGACGAAGGTTTCCCCTTCGACCGCTGTCCACAAGAAGGTGATAACATAAAAAATGTCACCATTGGCCTGAATTTTTGCGAGAATATCTTGCACGCTCGTCCCGTCCCTGCTTTTCGTTCGCTGGTCCTGAAGCCCGCCCTAATCCTTGAGGGAACCGAGACTCACAGTCCAGAGTGTCGCCGCCCCAGTGTAAAGATTAGGTTAAGACTGTGTCATACAGCCCGCCTATTTTTCTCATACGATATGACACAGCCGGTCCGTACCTGGCTACCTGTTATCAATACGAAAAGGGGCCAGATTG
>NZ_LAJY01000974.1 GCF_000963705.1 Elstera litoralis
TAGAGCGTAATGCGGTCAGACGTCCAAGTTGCGACGCCCGTTCCAAAAAAATCCGCATCTTCCGTCCAAATCGGACAATCCAGCATAAGGGCACAGGCCAGAACGGGCCAATCATCGGCATCGCGCGCAGCGATCCGCTGAAGGGCTCGGTTTTTCAAACCACCGTATAGATTGGCATCAATTGAGTGGACGAGTGTTTCCAAGGCTTCCAGCGTTTCCAAAACCGTATCGGCTGGAAGACCACGCTTTGTGAGGAGCGCGGGTAAATAATGGTACGCATCAGCATACGCGACGTCGGGTGCAAAAAACTTAACTGTCGGGGCATTTTCCAGAATTAGTGCGCGCACTCGATTTCCCAGAACCGCCCTAATCAAAATATTAGCATCTAGAATAAGGGCTTTTCGACTCATTCCCCCAGAGCTTTCGGCTTTTTTGCCTGCCTACGCGCAGTCTTAAACTCAGTAACGATTGCTTCAATATCAACCGAGTGCGCAGCAAGTAGCTTATCCAAGGTCTCGCTGGCCTTTTTCAGCGCTGCAAGATCGGCCTCTCCTTGCCCGCGCGTTGGAATGAAATAACCCACGGTTTGCCCGTGCCGCGTTATGGCAACCGGCGTACTTGAGGCGATGTATTCGGCCAAATCGGCGCGGAACTCCCGCATCCCTAC
>NZ_LAJY01000975.1 GCF_000963705.1 Elstera litoralis
AAACCGAACTGTTCCCCCTCGCGCGTCAAGCCTCCCCCTTTGGTACGAGGGGTTTTTTCGGGGAGCGACCATACTTCGCCATGATCTAGTTTTCGCTGTCTTCCGTTGGTGTAGACGCACGGCACGAACGAAGGATTTAGATTAAATCTTCTACCAACAGATCATTTAAAGGAAATATCATGATTGAAATTACAAATGAAAATGATCGCAAAACCTTAATGGATAGATTTCGAATTTTTTTTAAAGAAAACTCAGATAACGGGAGGGCGGACTTTGCATTTCCTCGCGGAGTAATGTTGGACCGTCCATTTTACTATAGGCACGACATAAATTTGTGGGCCTATTTTCAAGAGTCTAAGGGCCGCTATTTTAACGCATTTGGTATCGGATTCCCAGTTCAGGATCAGAAAAACAGAATTATTGTAGAGATAAATCCTATTATTAATAAGAACCATCCGAGCAGAGATCGTGTGAGAGGCACATTAATCGCTAATAATGATGGTACTGAATGGTTTGGCCATATGGGTGGTTTGTCTGGTGGAATAAACACCGTTAAATCAGGAGATTTTGACAGAAGAATTTGTGAAACCAAAAAAAATTGAATACACTAGGTTCAGCGGATATAAAAACCATTTTTATCCAATATATTGCCCAACTCTATCACCTAAGGAAATTTACAAATGA
>NZ_LAJY01000976.1 GCF_000963705.1 Elstera litoralis
AAAACCTGGGCCTTCTGCTTGGCAATCAGCAGCATGCCAAGACCGGCGGAGTCGATAAACTCAACGCCGCTCAGGTCGAACTCGTAGGAGCCGACTTTGTTCTTCAAAAGCTCATCCAGGAATTCTTTGTACTCCCGATGAAACTTAAAGGTCAGCCGACCTGTGATCTTAATCTTCGCGCTATTGTCTTTGATATCGACTGTATATTGCATCGGGTCCTCGAATGAGTCATTTCGGCAGTTTTACGCGCTGCCGACACACTGTCCCCAGCAGGTCATACCCCTTGCTTTCGCATGGATAGCGCCTGCCCCTTCATGTTGTGCGCTTTTTCGCCTCGGAAGGCAACCAAACTTAGCAACTGCCCACAATTTAAGGCAAAAAAGCCCTTAACTTCTAGGAGATTCAGCCTCTTCCGCGAGTTTATAGCGAGTCATGAGAGGGGCCTGCGTTAACGCGAACAGCATAACAATTGGAATGAAACCGAAAGTCTTCAGTGTAACCCATTGATCGGTCGTCAAAACCCGCCAAGCAATTTCATTGAGGCCTGCGAGGAAGACAAAGAAGATGGCCCAGCGCCAGGTTAACAATGTCCAGCCCTGTTCCTGAAGGGACATCATCGGCCCGAAGACGACGCGCAAGGGTTGGCGGCC
>NZ_LAJY01000977.1 GCF_000963705.1 Elstera litoralis
AGCGGGCCTTGTTCATCGAAACCCCCCTAGAATTGATAGCGCCGCATGCGCCGCTGAATGACGAAGAGATAGAGCATGACGCCCGCCAGAATGATGAAGAACATCATCGCCGCAATCGTCGCCCCCATTGCCTGATCGCCCAACTGCAACTGAAAGCCGAAGAAGGTGCGATACAGGTAAGTGCCGAGTAGATCGGTGGAGAAATTCGGCCCCGCCAGCGCGCCTTGCACTGTATAGACCAGATCGAAGGCATTGAAATTGCCCACGAATGTCAGGATCGAGACGATCCCCAGGGTGGGCAGAATCAACGGCAGTTTGATTTTCCAAAACTGCGACGCGCCGGTAATGCCGTCCAATTCGGCCGCCTCAACCACCTCGTTCGGGATGGAGAGCAGCGCGGCGTAAATCAGCATCATCGGAATGCCAACGAACTGCCACACGGAAATCAACGCCACCGCAATCAGCGCGCTCGACTCCAACCCCAGCCAGGGAGCGAACAGGGATTTCAAGCCGACCGAGCCCATCAAATTCGGCGCAACGCCCCAAAGCGGGCTGAGGATGAGTTTCCAGATAAAACCGACGATCACGAAAGACAGCATCGTCGGCATAAAAAACGCCGTGCGATAAAAGGTTCGCCCCGCGAGTTTCGGCACCGACAGCATCGCCGCCAGCGCAATCCCGATGGGGTTCTGGATCGCCATATGGATCAAAAAGAAGATCACATTATTATAGAGTGCGTTCCAAAAACTCACCGACCAGCGCGGATCGGTGAATAAACGCACGAAATTATCCAGCCCCGCGAAAACCGTTCCGCCACCTTGCGGTGTAAACAGCGATAGGCGCAG
>NZ_LAJY01000978.1 GCF_000963705.1 Elstera litoralis
GGGTTGACGGAAGCACGCCACTCGTAGACCTTGCGCCTGCACAGTCCAGAGACTCAAACAGGGGACTTAGAGCTTCCATGGATAAGAATATGCCGATTCTCATCGTCGATGATTATAAGACGATGCTTCGGATCATCCGTAACCTTCTGAAACAGCTTGGTTTCGACAATGTCGATGAAGCCACAGATGGCTCCACCGCCTTGGCGCGGTTGCGGGAAAAGAACTACGGTCTCGTGATTTCCGACTGGAACATGGAACCGATGACGGGTTTGCAGTTGCTGCGTGAAGTGCGCAGCGACGCGAAGCTGAAACACATCCCCTTCGTGATGGTGACGGCGGAAAGCAAGACGGAAAACGTCATTGCGGCAAAAGAAGCGGGCGTCACGAATTACATCGTGAAGCCGTTCAATGCTGAAACGCTGAAGCAGAAGCTGGTTGCCGTTTTCGGCAATTTCTAAGCTTTAGGGGCTTCGGCCCCGCTAAGCTTTGGGGGCTTTGGCCCCGTGCGGCATGATATGGGCTGACGAGTGAGGAGGAAGCCGATGAAGGGTCTAACGGCGACGCCAGAGTTGCGTCAGCATTTGGATGCCCTGCGGCAGCAGTCGCACCATCAGCCTATCGCGCCCGACGAGGTGACGCGGATCGTTGAACAGGTTTTAGCGACGATGGGCGGCGAAA
>NZ_LAJY01000979.1 GCF_000963705.1 Elstera litoralis
GGCCAAACGCAGTTTTTGCTCGGTGATATCGGTTGCGAATTTAACCACGCGAACGGGCTTACCGTCGCGGCCGAGAATGGGGTTATAGGTCGCCTGAATCCAGACTTCCTGACCGCCCTTGGCGAAGCGCATATATTCGGCCTGCTGAAACTGCCCGGCCCGGAGACTGTTCCAAAACTCGCGATAGGCCGGGCTGGCGACCTCCTCCCGATCAACGAAGATGCGGTGATGCTGGCCGCGAATTTCGCTGAGGTTATACCCCATCAACTGCAAAAAATTCTCATTTGCGTTCAATATTGTCCCATCCAGGGCAAACTCAATCACCGCCTGGGAATGGTTCAGCGCGTCTAAGGTCGCGCGTTCTTCACCCAATCGAAGAATATGAGCCAAGTTGAGCATGGTTTTGAACCTCTTCTTCGCCGGAATTGTTTGGTTTGCCCGTAACACATTCGACGGTACTTGGGGCCTCCTAACAAAAGGCTAACGATGGATTCAAAGCGAGGTAATTTGCCGGTCGGTATCAATCGCTCGATATGTGTCAGCATTGCGTCTCGAACGCGCTTGGTAAGTCAGGAGTCGAGACATATTAAGTTATGCAGAATGGCGAAAACCTTAAGGTTTCTCCTGAAGAGGGAGGAGTCCTGAACGGGAGGGACCTACCAGGGTAAT
>NZ_LAJY01000098.1 GCF_000963705.1 Elstera litoralis
GGGCGCGCTGGCCTGCTTCCCGCCGTAGCCATTTCAGCGCGCGTCCTGCCGCCCGATTGAGGGCAAGGCGCTGGACGGCGGCGGGCATCTCCGGGTGATCCGCGACCAGATAGGCGAGCGCGGCATTGAAATCATGGAACATTTGCCGCTTTTGGCTCAGCATGATGCGGCTTTCGTCCGACGCTGGCCCCTGCCAAACAGGCCGATCCGTCAGCAGCACGCGCCCGGCGCGGCAGGCGCGCAAGGACAGCGAATAATCATGCACCCACACGCGCGCGTCGCACCCGCCGAAAGCGCGGGCGAAGTCGGTACGGATCAGCGTGCCGCTCATATTGGACGGGGCGTGCCGGATCATCGCCTGCAACGCCTCTTCCGGGCGCACGATCCAAGTGGCCGCCGGAATCTCCGTCGGAAACACCGGCCCCGCGCCCGTATAGAAACCGCCTTGCGCAATAACGGCATCGGCTTGATAGGCGTCCCTATCCGCCAGAAGCGTTACCGTCGCCGTCGGCGCCAGCAGATCATCACCATCAAGCAGATGGCAGAGCGGAAAACGCGCCGCCGCCAGCCCGGCATTGATCGCTTGGCCCGGCCCGTGATCCTCGACATGGAGAACGCGCAAACGCGCATCCTGCGCCGCCTCGGCCTCGGCGTAAGCCCCCACCCCATCAGGCGAGGCGGGGTCGACGATAACCACCTCGTAGGTTTCGAGCCCCTGCTGAGCGCGGATCGCGGCCAGAACGGCGGGTAAATGGGCACGCTTGCCGAAGGCATTGATGACATAGGAAATCATGCCGCCGTCATAGCCGATTTTCGGCGAATGGGAAGGCTAAAACCGAAAAAGGGGCGGCCATCGCCACCCCTTTCCAGCTTTGCAAGCTGACGCGCCCTATTTCTTCGGCAGATCGCCGGAAACGCCCTGGACGTACCAATCCATCGAGAGAATTTCGGGATCGGTCGCGGTCTTGCCCGCCGCAACCCGCTCTTTGCCGTCCTTATCGAGGATCGGGCCGGTGAACGGGTGACGCTTGCCGGCGATAATGTCCTTGCGGGCGGTTTCGGCCAGCTCCACCACATCCTTCGGCAGCACCGGATTATAGGGGGCGAGCGCCACCATGCCGGTTTCGAACCCTTCCCACACGTCGCCCGACTTCCAGGTCTTATCCATCACCGCCTTGGTGCGGGCGACATAGTAATTGTCCCAATTATCGACGATGGCGGTCAGATGCGCCTTCGGGCCGAATTTGGTCATATCGGAGGCCTGCCCGAAGGCGTAAACGCCGCGCTCTTCGGCCACCTGGATGGGGGCCGGGCTATCGGTATGCTGGGTTAGAATATCCGCGCCTTGATCGAGCAGCGCTTTGGCGGCGGCGGCTTCCTTACCCGGATCGTACCAGGAGTTCACGTAGATCACCTTCACCTGGGCATCGGGACGCACCGACTTCAGCGCCAGAGTAAAGGCATTGATACCGCTCACCACTTCGGGGATTGGCACCGAGGCGATATAGCCGACCACGCCGCTTTTGGTCATTTTGCCCGCAATCAGGCCGATCACCGTGCGGCCTTCATGGAACTTCGCCGCATAGGTCGCGGTATTCGCCGAGCGCTTGAAGCCGGTCGCATGTTCAAAGAAGACCTTCGGGTTGCGCGCCGCCACTTTCAGCGTCGGCTCCATATACCCGAAGCTGGTCGTGAAAATCAGGTTATTGCCCTTGGCGGCGAGCTGTTGAATGACGCGCTCGGCGTCCGCCCCTTCCGGCACGCTTTCCACATAAGTGGTTTCGACCTTGCCGGGGAAGGCTTTTTCGATGGCGAGACGGCCTTCGTTATGGCGGTAGCTCCAGCCATGATCGCCAATCGGGCCGACGTAGACGAAAGCCACTTTGGTCTTAGCGTCGGCGGCTAAAGTTGCGCCTGCGGTCAGGCCGAGGGCGGCAACCGCGCCCACGAGGAGAGCTTTAAGAGTTCGGGAAGTCACGGGGAATACTCCTTCCGCGAGGTTAACGATCGGGGTGAAAACTTTTTGCCCAGGGCCGCCGGCGCATTCAGCTTAATGCGCACCGAATCGCGCGACATCAGCACCAGCACCAGCACCGTGGCCAAATAGGGAAGCATCGAGAGGAACTGCGAGGGGATCGGCACGCCCAAGCCTTGGAGATGCAGTTGCGCCAGGGTCATCGCACCGAACAAATAGGCCCCGGCCAGCATGCGCAGGGGCCGCCACGTGCCGAAAACCACCAGCGCGAGGGCAATCCATCCGCGTCCCGAGGTCATATTCTCCGCCCACATCGGCGTATAGGCCAGCGATAAATAGGCACCGCCGAGGCCCGACAGCGCGCCGCCAGTGAGCACCGCCATCAGTTGCACGCGCCGCACCGACAGGCCAAGGCCGTGCGCCACCTGGGGCGATTCGCCGACCGCGCGTAACGTCAGCCCCAACCGCGTGCGGGTGATGATCCGATGCGCCAAAAAGGTCAGCGCCAGCGAGAGATAGACGAGCAGATCATGGCCGAACAGCAGCGGCCCAATCACCGGCAAATCGCTGATGCCGGGGATCGACAGAACCGGCAGGCGCGGGATCGGCTGCCCAACCAAATTCTTACCAATCAGTGCCGACAGCCCCACGCCGAAGAGCGTCAAGGCTAGGCCGGTCGCGACCTGATTGGTCAAGAGCACCAGCACCAGAACGGCAAACAGCGCCGCCAGCCCGACGCCCGCCAAGCTCCGGCAATGACGCCGAAATAGGCATTGCCCGATTGATGGGCAACGGCGAAGGCGCACACCGCGCCGACCAGCATCATGCCTTCAACGCCCAAGTTCAGAACGCCGGATTTCTCGGTAATCAACTCCCCCAGCGCGGCCAGCAGCAGCGGCGTTGCGGCCATCATCACAGCCACCAGAATCGATGCAGCAATCTCCATTCCAGCCCCTTACCCGCGCCGAACGCGATACGCTAGAAGCACGTCGCAGGCCAAAACGAAAAACAACAATAAACCCTGAAACACCGTGCCGACCGAAGCCGACAGCTTCAGAGTCACCTGCGCCGCCTCCGACCCAATGTAGGACAGCGCCAGCAACAGCGCTGCCGCGCAGATGCCGAACGGGTTCAACCGCCCGAGGAAGGCGACGATAATCGCGGTGAAGCCATAGCCAGGCGACACGCTCGGCATGAGCTGGCCAATCGGCCCCGCCACTTCCAGCATCCCCGCGAGCCCGGCACAGCCGCCGCCCATCAAAAGGCAGGTCCAGACCACCTTCGGAGCCGAGAACCCGGCAAAGCGCGCCGCTGCCGGGGCAAGCCCGCTCGCGGTCAGCGTGTACCCCAGCAAGGAGCGCGTCAGCACCGCCTGGGCCGCTACCGCCGCAACGATCACGACCAAGAGGCCCCAATGCAGCCGAAACCCTTCCAGAATCGGCGGCATCAACGCATCGGCATCGAACGGGCGGCTTTGCGGGAAGTTGAACCCGTCCGGGTCGCGCCACGGGCCGGTCACGAGATAGCCTAAGAAAAGCTGGGCCACATAGGTCAGCATCAGGCTGGTCAGAATCTCATTGGCATTAAAGCGCGTGCGCAAGAAGGCCGGAATCGCGGCATAGGCGATGCCGCCGCCGAGCCCCGCCAGCGCCATCAGCGGCAGGCTCCACCAGCCGCCGCTGTTCCAAAAGGCCAGCGCCACGCCGCCCGCGCACATCGCGCCGACGGTAAGCTGCCCTTCCGCGCCTATATTCCACACATTCGCCCGAAACCCGAGCGACAGGCCAAGGGCGATGAGAGCCAGCGGAATCGCCTTAACGCCGAGTTCGGTCCAGCCGTAAAGGTCGGAAATCGGGTCGATGAAAAACCCGTAGAGCGCTGTGAGCGGATCGACGCCCAGCAGTGCAAACAGCCCCGCCCCGCTCAGCACCGTGAGTGCCAAGGCCAGCAGCGGCGTCGTATAGACCAGCCAGCGCGGCGTTTCCGTCCGCGCTTCCAGGCGCAGGCTAAAACCGCGCTTTGCCGTTCGAGCGGCGGCCTCAGGCGGCATCCGCCACGCCTCCCATCATCAACCCGACTTTCTCCTGACTAAGCTCTGCCGTTGGGACTGCAAGACTGAGGCCACCGTGAAACAGCGCCGCCATCCGGTCGCAAAGGGTGAAGAGTTCATCGAGGTCTTGGCTGATGACCAGCACTGCCGTGCCCGCCTCCGCCAGAGCCAACAGCGCCCGGTGGATCGCCGCCGCCGCACCCGCATCGACGCCCCAGGTAGGGGCCGCGACGATCAGAACTTTCGGATTGGCCAGAATTTCTCGGCCCATGATGAATTTCTGCAAATTCCCGCCCGACAGCCGCCGCGCGAGGCTGCCCGCCGTGGGCGGCATCACGCGATAGTCGGCGATGATTTTTTCGGCGAACGCCTTCATCGCGCCGCGCTTCAGCCAGCCGCCCGACACAAGCTCGGGCCGCTGCCAGCCGGAAAGAATGCTATTGGCGGTCAAATCGAGATCGGGCACCGCCGAGCGGCCCAAGCGCTCTTCGGGCACATAAGACAGGCCGATCGCGCGCCGCGCCGCCACGGGCAGCGCACCAATCGGCTGATCGTCCAGGCAGATGGTTTCGGGCGCGACCAGCACTTCGCCGCCCAAGGCCGCCAGAAGCTCCGACTGGCCACTGCCCGCAAGCCCCGCAAGCCCAAGAATTTCCCCGGCGCGCACGGAAAAAACTGATGGTCTTAAGATCGATCCCCAAAGGATCATCGGCCTTGCGCGTGAGGTTGTGCACCGAAAATCGCACCGGCGCGTCGGCCTTCAGGTGCGTCGCGCGCCGGGTGGGACGCTCGACCTTGCCGACCATCTTTTCGGCCATCAGCGCGGGGGAGGTCGTGCGCGGATCGCAGCTATCCACCACTTTGCCCGCGCGCAAAATCGTCGCCCGGTCGCACAGCGCCTGAATTTCCGGCAGCTTGTGCGAGATATAGAGAATCGTCCGCCCCTCCGCCGCCAGCCGCCGCAGTGTGACGAACAGCGAATCGGCCTCCTGCGGGGTGAGCACCGAGGTCGGCTCATCGAGAATCAGCAAGCGCGGGTCTTGCAGCAGGCAGCGAATGATTTCAACGCGCTGGCGCTCGCCGCTGGACAGCGCATGGACGGCCCGGTTGGGGTCGAGCGCCAACCCGTAGCGCTTGGAGAGGTCGAGAATTTCGTCGGCGAGCGTACTGCTGACCTGATTTTCCGGCAGGGCGAGGGCGATATTTTCCGTCACCGTCAGGGTTTCGAACAGGGCGAAATGCTGAAACACCATGCCGATGCCCGCCGCCCGCGCCGCCGCCGGATCGGTGAAAGCCACCGGCGCGCCTTCCCAAGTAATCGTGCCCTCGTCGGCCTGCAACAGCCCGTAGATGATTTTCATCAGGTGCTTTTGCCCGCGCCATTCTCGCCGAGCAGCGCGTGGATTTCCCCGGGCATTAGCGTGAGATCGACACCATCGACGGCGCGGACGCCGGGGAAATGCTTCTTGATCCCGCGCACGATCAAGCGCGGCGTGCCCCCTGTCTGGCTTCCTGTCACCTGCTTCCCCCGCGCCCGATTGTTACGATTTAGCGTGGCACGAGATCGACAGGAGAATCAACGGGCGCTATGCGGGTTTTTCGGCGGTGCGGTGTAAATCGAGATGGAATGTCGCCGCGAAGGCCCCCGCCCCCGGCGGGGTGAAGCGCACCACCCCGCCCCCGGCTCCCGCATCGCCCAGCCTTGTGCCACGATGAAACTGAGGGTTTCGGCCCCCAAAGCCCCGCCGAGATGGGCGCGGCGCTCGCTCCAATCCAGGCAATGACGGCACAGGGGTCGCCGCCCGCGCCCCAAGCGCGGCAGATCGAACCCGAGCCCCGCGAAGAAACCGCGGCCCGGTTCGGTCAGATCGGGTGCGTCAGGAGCGGTCAGAAACCCTTGCCGCAGTAAACCGTCGAGCAGCGCCACGCCCTTTTCCCCGGCAAGATGATCGTAACAAACGCGCGCTTCCCGCAAGGCCGGGTCTTTCGGCCCCGTGCGCGTGCGGGTCGCTCCCGTGCGCTGGGCGAGCCCCATCAGCCCTTCGAGCACATCCGCCACATCCGGCCCGGAAAGGCGGAAATAGCGGTGCCGCCCCTGTTTCTCGGCGACCAATAATCCGGCACTATCGAGTTTACTGAGATGCTCGCTCGCGGTCGGCAGGGCAATCCCTGCCGCATGGGCCAGTTCCGAGACCGTCAGCGCGCGCCCGTCCATCAGCGCCGTCAGCATATTGGCGCGGGCAGGATCGCCGATCAGGGCGGCGAGCGGGGCGATGGTCGGGCCTTCCTTCATACTTCGGTTATAGCCGAAGCATTGGTGTCGCTCAAGCCGCTAAGATCGCCCGGTCAACAAGGAGATGATGATGACCGCCGAGACGAAAATCGCCTGCTTTATCCGCTATGAAATCGATCCGTTCAAGGTGGAAGCCTTCCAACATTACGCCCAGGTCTGGGGCCAGGCGATCCCGGCCTGCGGGGCCGATCTCTTCGGCTATTTCGCCCCCTACGAGGGCTCGGCCACCACCGCTTACGGCGTCTACACGCTGCCTAATCTCGCGGCCTATGAAGAGTATCGCGCCCGGTTGCGCGACAGCCCGTTAGGCCGCGAGAATTATCAATTCGCCAAGCGCGAGCAGTTCATTCGCCGCGAGGACCGCATCTTCCTGCGCCTCGCCTCCACCCCGCACGCCAGCCTGATAAAACCATGATCGCGGTGATTTTCGAGGTTTGGCCCGCCGAGGGCCAAACCGAAACCTATCTCGACACAGCGGCCCAGTTGAAAGACGAGTTGATCGAGATTGACGGTTTCCTCTCCATCGAGCGTTTCGAAAGCCTCACCACGCCGGGAAAACTGCTCTCCCTCTCCTTCTGGCGCGATGAGGCCGCCGTGCTGGACTGGCGCAATCGCCCGGCCCACCGCGCGGCGCAAACCCTGGGGCGGAGCGGCGTTTTTTCAAAACTACCGCCTGCGGATTGCGAGCGTCGTTCGGGATTACGGGTTGGAAGATCGCGATGAAGCGCCTGAGGATAGCCGGGCAGTGCATTCGCCCTAAGATGTTGGGGACGCTGTCCCCAACGCCCCTGCCAAAGGGCTAGCCCTTTGGAAACCGATTACTGGAACCGATGCAGCACGTAAGTTGGCTGTGCCTGTTCCTGCGCCATAAGCTGCTGAAGCGCGACCTCGTCGAACCAACCGTCGGATTCGAGTCTGAGCGCCTCGCCGTGAACGCCGCTGGTAATCAGCACCGAGTCGATGCCCGCGCCATTCGCGCCTTTGATGTCAGTTTTCAGCCCGTCGCCGATGGCCAGCACGCGGCTTTTCGGAATGCCGTCGAGCAAACCGAGGCAGGTCGCATAAACGCCGGGGAAGGGTTTACCGTGGTAGCGCACTGTCCCGCCCTGGTGTTCATAGAAAGCCGCCAGCAGCCCGGCACAGACTTCGGGCCGCCCATCCGAGACGATCCAATGGTCGGGGTTGGCGCAGACCATTGGCAGGCCGCGCCCGAGCGCGTCTTCCAGCAGCGGGCGCACATTATCGAGCGTTTGCCCAAAGTCGATGCCCGCATTGATGAGATAATCGGCATCGGACACATCGAACACGCGTAACCCCGGCAGATCGACCAGCAAACCTTCGTCTTTCGGCAGGCCGATGAGATAATGGTTCGCGCCGAGGGCCTGATACCAGGGATCGGGCCGGGTGCGCAGGTGTTCCCACGCGTCTTGGCCGGAGGTCATCAGAAAATCCCAGTCGTGGTCGGCAAAACCAAGGTCGCGCATCTTGGCCGCGACCACCGCCGCCGGGCGTGGGGCGTTGGATAGAAGCCCCACCCGCTTGCCCGCCGCCTTCAACGCTATCAACGTGCTCCGTGCCCAAGGAAACGGCGACAAACCATCGTGCAGCACGCCCCAAAGATCGATAATGAACCCATCGTAGCGATCCAAGACCGGCTCTAGCGCCGGAATCACCTGCACCATCAATAAATATCCCGCTTTTCTGCCGGGCGTGGCAGACCGAACAAAGACCCTTGGCCGAAATCGACGCCGAAATCGAGCAGCTTGACCAGTTGCGTATCCTTCTCGACACCATCGACCATCAAATCAATCGCGCCATGATCGAGATTGCGCCGCAACACGCGCGGATCGGCCTGTTTGGAGAGTTTCTCGATCAACAGCGGCGCGTCGACCTTCACGTAGCGGAACCCTTTATTCGACAGGTCCGACACGAAGAGATCGAGGTTCGTCGTCTTATCCAATACAAAGCGGAAGCCAAGTTTGCCGAGTGCGGTCAATTCCTGATCGGTCCGCGCTTCCATCCGATAGGCATCGTGCTGGGTAATCTGGAAGTGCAAATGCCCGGCAAGATCGGTGTTTTCGCGCATGAAGGCGGTGAAATCGGCGAAGAAATCGCGGTCGCGTAAGGTTTCGCTGACGATT
>NZ_LAJY01000980.1 GCF_000963705.1 Elstera litoralis
TTACGCTAATTTCATCCCTTAGAAACTAGTAGCAAGAATCAGAAAATTTAGTATGCTCCGATTTATCCCAAAACCCCAAGCGGTAGCGGGTAACGGGACCGGGTGCCTACCATATCTTGATTTTTCTTAAGACATTACATTCACTAAATGCCATAACATACTAAAAACATTCAATTTTCTTATTGACGCTCGTGTCTGACAGCGGCATCCTCTGGGTATGACACAGCGCCTCACCCCTTCCTCAGCTCTCCCGTTGGACACGATCCTGATCGGCGACTGCATCGCTGAAATGGCGCGTCTTCCCGATAACTCGGTGGATTTGGTCTTTGCCGATCCGCCCTACAACTTGCAACTCAATGGTGAGTTGCATCGCCCGGACAATAGCCGAGTCGATGGCGTCGATGCCGAGTGGGATAAGCTCGGGGATTTTGCGGCGCACGACCGCTTCACGAAAGCGTGGCTAACCGAAGCCCGCCGGGTGTTGAAGGACGATGGCACCCTTTGGGTGATCGGCTCCTACCACAATATCTTCCGCCTCGGCGCGATGTTGCAGGATATGGGCTTTTGGATTTTGAACGATGTGGTGTGGCGCAAGTCCAACCCATGCCGAATTTCCGGG
>NZ_LAJY01000981.1 GCF_000963705.1 Elstera litoralis
CTTTGCTTTCAGCCGCAGAGGGGGACTTGGATTGGGACCGCGCAGAAGTTTCAGCGCGAGCGGATGCATTGGCCAGTGTCGTCGCGGAATCCATTGCCAAACCCTCCTGGTGTGCGGGGAACGATTACAAAAATCGTCACCCTGCAGGCATCCTATGCCAACGCTTCTGTCGGCCTTTTTCAATAATGCAGAATACAGCAATTTCCTGCACGTGCGAAGCACTATATATACGGTGCGCGGGTGCGCCAGATATACGTTAAAAAAGCGCCTTGCTTTCTGCCGAATTTAGCGCCGCCAGGCCGCCCATCAGGGTAAAATTTACCTATTGAATCGCTGTCAAACTCGGGTAATGTCACGACAGCATCGCAAAAAGCGGTGTGATCCATCTCTAGTCTCCAGAAGGGGAAGATACTATGGCTTATGGCACCAATGTCACGCTGAGCGGTTCTGTCCGTTCGAACCTGTTGGCTCTGCAAAAGACGCAGTCGGCCATCGAAGTGACCAACAGCCGCCTCAATACGGGCAAAAAAGGTTAACACGGTCGTCGATGATGCCGTGGCCTTCTTCTCGGCG
>NZ_LAJY01000982.1 GCF_000963705.1 Elstera litoralis
TTAAGGGCATTGCTTAAACCGCCTTCAGACTCTAAGCGATCATCGTAAAGTTGCTCCCGGTCAACGCCGCCAGCGTTGCACTGGTCGAATTGCCAATGATCCCGATTTCTGTGCCGGTTCCAGCGCCCGTACTAATATCCGTATCGTGCGTAATATGAATTTTACTATCGACCGAGCTATACCATAGCACAATCGCACTTCCTGAATTGTCGGTGATGGCAGCCGCCGTCGCGTTCAACTCGGCCTGAGCCGCAGCGTAAGAAGCAAAACCGGTCGTGTTCAACAGAATAACCGCATCGACATTGCCCGCCGTCGCCGTATTCGCCAAGCTGGTGAGCGTGGCGCCGCCGGAAGACAGTGTGGCAACCTTCATAGTTCCTACGTTACTCGTCATACCCAGCGCGCTGACATTGAAACAGAGATTATCGGTCGCAGTAAAATCGGTGATCGTATCGACGCCACTATTGGCAGCAGACAGATCCGCCGCCGCGCCGTCGGCTGAGCCAAAATAGAAGGTATCGCCCCCGGCACCGCCGGTAAGAGTATCATTGTCGCGACCGCCGATCACTTGGTCGTTACCAT
>NZ_LAJY01000983.1 GCF_000963705.1 Elstera litoralis
CTAACGAGGATCGCAGAATGGCCAACATCGCCGAAATGGAAAAGCGTCACGCCGCCTTTTACAGCAGCGTCCTGAAGGCCATGACCGGCACGGGGATTGCCGTGATTATCCTGTTGGCCGTGATGGCGGTAACGCTGATTCACTAGAATTTTTGCACGGTTTCCGTCGCATAAAAAACCCCGGCAGCCACCTGCCGGGGTTTTTCTTAACATCACTATCATATTTAAATACGAATAAAAACATCTTATAAAAGCTGCGCATCCACCTATGCGGGCATATTTTTGGGAGAAAACCTACATGGACCTGATTGTTGTTTTTCAGAACACGACACCGGCCAACCCTGACAATCTCAATCAGAACGATCAGGCGTGGCAATATATCCTGGAGGTCGTGGACGATCTCAATAATGAACCCCTTAGCCAGGAATTCCCTCTCGCCGCAGGGGAGAGTTTAACGGTTCCCCTAACTGTAAATGATCTCTTCCAGACTAACATTACAGTAAGCGTTAGCCTTCCAGAGGCTCCCGGATACCCCGCGAACACGCATGAGCAAGTTATTTCAGTCCAACCCACTCCCCTTGTTATCGCGGCTGTCTTCCCTCTCGACCCTATTATTAGGGTTCGAGTCGCCCCAGA
Source organism: Elstera litoralis (assembly GCF_000963705.1). Taxonomy (GTDB): domain Bacteria; phylum Pseudomonadota; class Alphaproteobacteria; order Elsterales; family Elsteraceae; genus Elstera; species Elstera litoralis. The sequence continues at coordinate 636 of NZ_LAJY01000983.1, forward strand.
AAATATAGCTGTTTCCGCCACCCTCGAATAAAAAAATGGCGCAGA
>NZ_LAJY01000984.1 GCF_000963705.1 Elstera litoralis
ACAAGCAATCGGGCGGTAAGCTGCGCATGAAAGGGCTTCGGCGACTCCAGCTTGGGCAGCGATGTGCAGATGCAGAACACCGTTATCGGCGGCGCACAGGAAATGATGGTCGGTTCGACCGCCACCCTGGTCGGCATCGTTAAGGATTTCGGTGTTTATGACCTCCCGTTCTTGTTTGCCAATGAAAAGGAAGCCGATGCGGTATTGGATGGGCCGTTCGGTGAAAAACTCATGGCGAAGTTGCAAGAAAAGGGCCTCATTGGGCTGGTCTATTGGGAAAACGGTTTCCGGAATCTCACGAACAGCAAGCGCCCGGTAACAAAGTACGAAGATCTGTCGGGCATTAAGCTGCGCGTGATGCAGAACCCGATCTATATCGACATGTTCAATCAGTTCGGCGCGAATGCGGTGCCGATGGCTTTCTCCGAACTCTTTACCGCGCTGGAAACCGGCACGGTTGATGGCCAGGAAAATCCGGTAACGACGATCCAATCGAGCAAATTCTACGAAGTGCAGAAGTTCCTCACTATCTCTCGCCACGTCTATAGCCCGTGGATCGTGATGGCCAGCAAGCGTTGGCACGATACGCTGTCGCCCGATGAAAAGA
>NZ_LAJY01000985.1 GCF_000963705.1 Elstera litoralis
CGATCCGGTCCGTCGGCGATTGCAGCAGGATCATTTCGCTAAAGCCCATAATGGCGTTCAGCGGCGTGCGCAACTCGTGGCTGAGGCTGGACAGAAACCGCGTGCGCGCCAGATTATCTTGCCGGGTCTGCTGAATAATGCGGTGCAGATCGAGCGTATCGACGACCAATTGCGCTAATTCTTTCAAAAGACTCTGCTGCGCATCGGTAAATTCGCGCGGGCGTTGATCGATGACGCACAGGGTTCCGAGCCGAAAACCCGTTTCAGAAATCAGCGGGGCACCCGCATAAAAGCGGATATGGGGACTATCGGTGACAAGCGGATTAGCCGTAAACCGCGGATCGCTTAAAGCATCTTCCACAATCATGACATCATCGTCCAAGATTGCGTAAGCGCAGAAGGCGAGCTGTCGGGGCGTTTCTTGCGTGGCGAGCCCGGCTTTCGCTTTGAACCATTGCCGGTCTGAATCGAGGAGGCTGACGAGCGCGATGGGGCAATCGAGCAACCGAGTGGTTAATTGAACCAAATGGTCCAAACGCGGGTCGTCCGGTGTATCAAGCACGCAGAAGCTGTGCAGCTCATCAAGGCGGGCAGCCTCGTTCGGCGGAACCGGAGGAAGAGGGGAATTGATTGCCGTCATCGGCGGAAGTGTGCCATAGCGCCTAAGGCTTGACTATATCGGCGCTCGATATTTTTAGAGTAACCCATAGGGGAGTGGGGA
>NZ_LAJY01000986.1 GCF_000963705.1 Elstera litoralis
TCACCCCGCCTCTATCACGTGATAATAGGTGGTTAAATCCCACTGCATATCACCGCGCGGCCCGCACCGGGCGCGCTCTAACCCGCCAGGCCGCATGTCAGACTGATCGATCTTCACCTCGACGCGGTCTGAAGGAGCCGTCCAAATTTCGCGTTCACGGATATCCGTAAATGCGCGGAAAATCCGATGCGGCGGCACCTGGAAATCACGCTGAAGCTCTATCGTTTCATGGACAAGGGTCATGGAAGATCGTCCTTCTCGGATTGAATAAGCCGTTCAAGTCGATGAAGACGGCGGTTCCACAGCGCCTGACGGTCTGTAAGCCAGCCCTCCAGGTCCGCCATAGCGGCATGATTGAGGTGACAGATGCGAACGCGCCCCACCTTTTCGGTGGTGATGAGACCTGCCCGCTCCAGAATGCCGAGATGCTTGGTAAAAGCCGACAACACCATCGGATGCGCTTTGGCAAGATCACTAACAGTCTGCGATCCGCCAGAGAGACGCTCCACCACAGCAAGCCGGGTTGCGTCGCCCAAGGCATTAAACCGCGCGGAAAGATAGTTCTCCATAAAGAGAAGTTATGATTCTTGCCGGGCCTCGGTCAATCAGAAACTTCTCTGAATAGAGAAGTTTTACGTCAAGTTTGAGAAAGACTGCGCACCAAAATAGGTTTGCTTCTAGATGGCGTGGAGAGCGGACTACGGCGGGGTTTCTCCCA
>NZ_LAJY01000987.1 GCF_000963705.1 Elstera litoralis
GTTTGCTTTTGGGGGTGGCCCCGCGCCCTCTATATAGGGTGCAGGGCGCAGGAGCGATCGGGGGCCATCGCCCCTTCCTACAGGAATATGCTGTCTTCACGGTCGGTGTCTTAACGGTTGACAGGCCGGAACGGGCCGAACTTCCGCTGCTTTTTTAGACAGAATGATGACGGATAGAGCGGTGTTGCCGAGGCCCTTAGGCAAAATTAGCCCGGTAAAATGAATTGAGAATCAAGGTATTACCCCAACAACGCCTGATAAGCTTGTGTATTTAATGGGAATTTTCCCATCGCCACAGGTGTTGTATCTTCGCCACAGCAGATCAAAAAGCCGCGCCTTCCGTGCAGAGCAGGCTTGCTACGATGTAGGGCAATGGGGTTTTATACGCCTGTCCCGAGCGGGGAGGGCCAGTTAATGGTCCCCCGGAAGGGTTCGTTTTGGGTTGAGTACCACCAAGGGGTATTGACAATGAAAAAGATTCTTCTGGGCACGTCTGCTCTCGTATTGTTCGCTGGTGCCGCTGCTGCACAGCAAGTCACCACGAAGGCTCCCTTCACCGTTACGCTCGGCGGCTCGATCCGTTCGGATTTCATCATCGTCAATGATGATCTCGCCAATCAAGAATCGCGCGAAGCCCGCATTGATTATCGTTTGACGGTTAAGGCCGAAGCCAAAGCCGAAAACGGTCTGGTCTATGGT
>NZ_LAJY01000988.1 GCF_000963705.1 Elstera litoralis
CGAGAGATTTACCTCAGCCGAGGCACCAATGATATCCGTTTAGGGGGTGGCAATAATTTAATCACTCTCCAACAGCACAATTTCTCGGGCGGTATCTCCAACAATTATATCGAAACCGGCTCCGGGAATGACGCAATCACCACCGGCGACGGAACGGATACGATTACCGCTGGGTCCGGGGCCGACACCATTAACGGCTTGAGCGGTGATAAAACCGTTGTTAGCACTGGTCTCGCCGGTGAGGCCGTCTCGGTCGTCTTCACCGATGGCCTCCACGACATCTCTACCGGTGCCAGCAACGACTATATCGTGCTTGGCAGTGGTAATAGTACGATCTCCGCAGGTCTAGGGGATGACACAATCTACATCACCAACGCCGCGACTCTTACCCTCACCTACACCGGCGGCCTCGACACGGTCAACGGCACTGTCGGTGCCCTCGTCCTTGATATCGATCCCGCCGCCATCATCGATTTCTCGACAGGCTACCTCGTCGCCACAATCGATGCAGCCAACATTCTCACCGTCACCGGGATCACCGATATCGCGCAGGTGACGTTCATCTAACCGGTCGAAGCGCCCTCCCCGCGTCCAGCCTGGGGAGGGCAGCCCTTAGATCATCAAAGGTTCGGGGGTCATTCCTGCGGGGACGGCCGCCGTTCTGATTGGGGCATGGTCAGTCGCTTCAAGCTAAGCCCCAGCCTCTTACGAATAATTGTTTGCAGCACAGCGGTGCGCTTTGATGGGGCTCAAAAGTCGCGAAAACTGTTCTGGCGTGAAAAGAGATTTTA
>NZ_LAJY01000989.1 GCF_000963705.1 Elstera litoralis
TTATGCGAGCTATGCGAAATCGATGGTGTCGCAAAACGCCATCGTCGCCAGCAAGACTTCGGCCGATGCCGATTTCCAAGTGGAATTCGTGCGCTCGCTGCAAAGCCAAGCCTCGGAGCTCGAAGGCGTGAATGTGGACGAAGAAATGGCCAATCTGGTGACCTACCAGAACGCCTATTCGGCCTCCGCTCGAGTTGTGACGACCATCAATGAAATGTTCGATACCCTGCTGGGTATCGGCGCTTAAGACACGCTGACGAGGAGAGACGCACATGCCCAGCCGGATCGGAAGTGAAGCGCTATTTCGCTCGCAGCTCAGCTATCTGCAGCGCATCCAATACCGACAATCCTTGGTGGATGAGCAGATCAGCACGGGCTTTAAGTCCCAAACCTTCGCGGGTGTGGCGTCCGACGCAGGCTCGATCATTTCCGCCAGCGGGATGATGGCGAAGATTGATCAGTATAATCGCAACATTAGCATTGCGACCAATCGCATGAAGCTGATGGATAGCTCGCTTGCAGCGATCGACAAATCGATCAGCACGCTGAATGGCTATCTGGCGCAACTATCGGATGCGACGACGCCCCCGGATGTGCCCACG
>NZ_LAJY01000099.1 GCF_000963705.1 Elstera litoralis
ATCGGCTCAGCAAAATCTCACTGCCGGTCAGGGGGTTGCGACCGTCGTGATCTAAATTTAGGAGCCAATCGTGTCGAAAATCAGTATCGGAGCGCGGGTAAAGTTTGGCTTGGCCATCATTTGCGTCTGTGTTTTTGCCCTGGCAATCCAGATTCTCTCGACGCAAGTCTCTATTTTATCCGCGAAGAACCGGGCGTCGGTGACGGCCTCGGTTTTTGCCGATACATTGCGGATGGTCGAAGTTATGGCCCTGGAGCGCAGCCCGTCGAATAATCTCTTAGCGGCGGACGCGGCGGCGGATGCGCAGGCGATTGCCAAGCTGAGCCAGGCGCGCAAAACCACGGATGATCTTATCCAGAAAGTCTCGGTCGGCCTCACCGCGTTGGGCGGGCAACCGGCGATGAAGGAAACCCTGGCAAATTTGGCGAAGGGGTTGGCTGGCGTCCGCTCGGCAGTCGATAGCGATATCGTCAAGCCGCGCAGCGCGCGGGGCGAGATTGTGCTGGGCTATTTCCAGCGCATGTTTGCTTTGAGCGCCCAAGCCGATAGCATCCTGAATATTCTCGAAGCAGAAACGACGATTGCCGACCCGTCGGTCGCAGCCTTGAACACGCTGGCGCGGCTTGCCGCCGACATGCGCGAAAGCGCCGGGCAGCAGGCGGCGACGCTCGGCACGGGGATGACGGCCAACCGTCCGCTAACGCAAGCCGAGTCGGACCGCATCGAACAATTGCGCGGCCGGGTCGATACACTGTCCGAACGCTTGCGCAATGGCATCGGCCAAGTCGGGGCGACGCCGGAGCTTCTGGCGGCCCAGCGGGCGATGGAGCAAGGCTATCTGGCGCGAGGGCGTGAAATCGTCGGCAGGCATCTAACCGAATCGCGCCAGCAGGCCCCCTATAGTAAGAGTGTGACCGAGATGGTCACGGAGATCGTTCCCCAGTTGCAAAGCATCATGGGCCTGCGCAATGCCGCCCTCCAAGAAAGCCAGCGCCGGGCTGAAGGCGAAGTGTCCGATGCTTATCTGCGGTTGGCGTTCGGCGGTATTCTGGTGCTCGTAACCGGGGCCGCGCTGCTGCGCTTGATTATTCTGATGCAGCGGCAAGTTCTGACGCCGCTGTTCAAGCTCACCGAAACGGTGACGGTGCTCGCCAATGGCCAGCGTGACCAGGCGGTGCCGTTCCTGGATCGCAAGAATGAAATTGGCCAGATGGCCGGAGCCATCGAAAATCTACGCCTGAAGGCCATCGAAGCCGACCAGTTGCACGACGAACAGGTGCAGGAGCAGGTGCGCAAGCTGGCGCGTCAGCAGAAGGTCGAAAGCTTCATTGCCACCTTCGGTTCGGGCACGGCTGATATTCTAACGGCGATGGCCTCGGCGGCGGATCAGATGCAGGGCACCGCCACTGTCATGAGCACCAATGCGGCGCGGACCGACGATCAGGCGGCGGCGGTGGCAGCGGCGTCCGAGCAAGCGTCGGCGAATGTGCAAACCGTCGCGGCGGCCTCTGAAGAACTGAGCAGCTCGATCCGCGAAATCGGCCGACAGGTTCAGGAAAGCGCCTCGATTGCGCTGCGGGCGACCGATGAGGCCGAGCGAACCGTATCGCAAGTCCGTCAGCTCAGCGACGCGGCTCAGCGCATCGGCGAAGTGGTGACGATGATTAATGGGATTGCCGCGCAAACCAATCTGCTGGCCTTGAATGCCACGATTGAAGCGGCGCGCGCCGGGGAGGCGGGTAAGGGTTTTTGCGGTTGTGGCCGCCGAGGTCAAAAGCCTCGCCCAGCAAACGGCAAAAGCGACCGAGGAAATCACCGCGCAAGTCACCGGCGTTCAAAATGAAACCAGTGCCGTCGTCGGCTCCATTGAGACTATCGGCAAGACGATCGACCGGATGAACGAGATTACCTCGGCGGTGGCAGCGGCGGTGGAAGAGCAGGGGACGGCAACCCAGGAAATCACCCGCAATGTGCAGCAGGCCGCCAACGGCACGCAGCACGTCAGCGAAAATATCGCCCATGTCACCCTTGGGGCAGGAGAAACCAAAAAGGCCGCCAATGTGGTTCTGGAAGCCGCCGACCGGCTGACGGTTGCGGGCAATACGCTGCGCACGGAAATCACCCAGTTCCTCGGCAATATCCGCGCGGCTTAAAGCCCTCTCGATGCACCGAAAAGGCTGGCACTCCCCAATGGGCGGCCAGCCTTTTCTTTATTGCCCAAGTCGGGGATCGGGAACCTCATAGGTCCAGACGCGGAAGGATTTCAGCAGGTGCGGACCGAAGGAGTTGATGAGCGGAATATCGGCGGCGTCCCGCCCGCGCGCGACGATAATGCGGCCAATGCGCGGCTTATTATTGCGCGGATCGAAAGTGTACCATTCGCCTTCCAGGAAAACTTCGATCCAGGCGCTGAAATCCATCGGATCGACCACCGGCACGCCAATATCGCCTAAGTGACCATTGATGTAGCGCGCCGGAATATTCAGGCAGCGGCACAAGGTAAGGGCCAGATGGGCGTAATCGCGGCACACGCCGATGCCCTCATGATAGGCTTCGAAAGCGGTGCGGGTGGCGCGCGCCTGCATATAATCGAAGCGAATATGCTTGTGGGTGAACTCAATGACGGCCTGCACCCGGCTCCAGCCCGGCGTAAGGTGGCCGAAGAGGTCCCAGGCGATCTGGCTGAGCTTATCGGTTTCGCAGTAGCGGCTGCCCATCAGATACACGAGGCATTCATCGGGAAGATCGGTCACGGGCACTTCCCGCGCGGCGAAATTCGCCCGGTCGACCAGGCCTGAATCCTCCAAGACGGCATCACCCCAAATGGTGATATCGCCCGCAGGTGCCACCATACGGCGACAGAGATTACCGAAGAGATCGCGATAAACGCGGGTCGGCACCGACGGATTGGTGAAGGTCACCTCGGGCACGCGGATATCGGCATCCCGATCCGCTGTCACCGACAGCAGGCACACCAAGGCGGTCGGCTGGGCGCAGTTTAGGGTGATTTCATAGCCATAACGGATGAACATTCAGGGCCTCGTCTCAAGCGGTGGGGTTGGGCATTGATCGAAGCTCTTCCCCGGCAATCGCATATCACCGGATCAACGACACATAACCGTGCTAGGCTACAGGGAAGCCGAAGCAAGCGTCACGCCAATTCAAGCGGCCCTTCGGTCGGTAAGTTTACTAACGGCGTTAAGTCGGTGAATTCAGTCACTTAGCGACCGCCCTCTGTAAAACCTATGGCACTGCGATAGAAGGCCTCTTTTCTAAG
>NZ_LAJY01000990.1 GCF_000963705.1 Elstera litoralis
CGTGGGTGGTGCGACCAAGCCGCGCTTCAGCCACTTCAAATAGTCGCGCACGCCCTGCACGAAGCATTCGATCTTCTCGTAATCGTACTCCGGCGGCACGCCTTCGACCTGATCGCCCTTCCAATCCAACTCGCGCTTAATAATATCGACCTGCTTGCGCACGTCCCACGGAATGAAATGCCCGAGGAAGACGGAGCGAACGCCGAGTTTGCGCAAATCGCGCGCGGGCGGAAAGGTGAAGGGCTTCAGGTCGCGCAGCGTGACCGGATAGTCGGAGACGCTATTATCCAGCATCCCCAGCATATCTTCGGCATTGATGCCGAGGTTAACGATGCGGTTAAAGCGGCGCTCGTCATGCTCTTCCACGTCATGATAGCCGTAGAACGAACTATACTCCGAGCTAGGCTCGCCCCAGAATACGAGCGGCACCTGATGGCGCAGGGCCTCCCACATGGGGAAGGAGAAAATACCCGTGTGGCAGTGCCAGCAGAAATCGCCCCGGCGCTTCAGCGCCTCGTACATCAGCTTGCGCACGACCTGCCAATTGGGGGTGAATTTAACGATGTCGCAGCCGAGGCGGCGCAGCGCCTTCAGGCAATTATCTTCGATCGTCGGGCGCATGAAGCCGTGATCGAAGCGGACCAC
>NZ_LAJY01000991.1 GCF_000963705.1 Elstera litoralis
AGTCAACGCGACATTTATTTGTCTCCGGCAAACGTGCCGCCGCCGAAAACACCAAGAAAAACACCGAACATACTCACATCCATTGAAGAAGCTGAAAAATATATGATTTCCCTTGGTGGGACAGCTTCAGGTTTAATTAGCGACAAAGAATTACTAGAAATATTAACCCCTATATTCATGACAGATATTAATCTCCTGAGGATTTATCACGATAAATTTATAAATCCCCTAAAATGCCCCATAACCGCTTTTCTTGGAGATAGCGATCCTCTTCACACGATTGAAGGAGTAAATGCCTGGAAAAGCCAAACATCCGACCAATGTGTTATAAATTTATTCCCAGGAAATCACTTTTATCTCGAACACAACCGGAATGGCCTAACGGAGCTGATCGCAGCGTCTTTGCAGGTCTGATTCGTTAACGGATTAGTTATACTGTAATCTTATTTTTGGTGCGCTGCGGCATAAACTATGACATTCTTCACGGTGTCGGAGAGTCACATCCTTCCGAAAAATCGCAAAATATTGTCGCGCTCTCTTGATACGCGCATGAGGGTCCTGCTCGATGACGACCAAAATTATGAGTATTCCGCCGTCCGCGACCGAAAAGCGGGAACGCCCCGCCCGACGCTATCGGGGG
>NZ_LAJY01000992.1 GCF_000963705.1 Elstera litoralis
GACCGGGATATTCATAGGCCGACGACAGCAGCGCGCCGCGTTGGGTATTGAGTTGATCGATCAGCGCATCAATGGCGGCATCGAACGGAACATCGGTGATCGTGCGGGTGATGGTAACACCGCCGTTCGTCGTATAGACGAACGGAACAGACGTTTTTCGACATGGTAGAGAGGCCCTTTTTCGCAAAAAACGGTTAAACGAGGGATAGCGCGCTTAACCGCGACGCCATCGGCCCATACACCATTGCGCGACCTTCACCACGTCAGCGTTCCCATCAATAACTTGCTATCGACGCAGCATCGATAGAGGCCTATACCCCTAGCATCGACCGGCCCGGCGGACAAGTGCGGTTTCATGCGCCGTTTCACGAACATTCGTTTTTGAATATCGCTTGACTCATCGGTGTTACTCGATATTGTGCCCTCCTCTTTGGGCGATCCATTATTAGGACCGAGCGACATGGCAAAGCCAACTTCCCTGCTGATCAAGCTGGTTAGCACCGCGGACACGGGCTTCTACTACGTGACTAAGAAGAACCCGCGTAAGACCACGAACAAACTGGAACTCAAGAAGTATGATCCGGTCGTGCGTAAGCACGTCGTGTTCCGCGAAGCGAAAATTAAGTAGTTTAAGCTGGTCACGCAGCTTAAAATCGAAAGCGCCGGTCTTGTACCGGCGCTTTTCGTTTGGGGGTTAGGATAGAATGCGGGCGTAAAAAAG
>NZ_LAJY01000993.1 GCF_000963705.1 Elstera litoralis
CGAATCGAACCCGGCCCTCGTTAAGCGCCGCGTGCGAAAGCACGACCATGCCACCCGTCAAAAGGCTGAGGCCGATAACCAGGCTGAATATTTTATGACCAATCTTCATCGCTCGTTTCCTTTCTAAAACAGGATCTCCCTGCGCCAAGATAGAACCGCAAAACTTTAAATTTAGATAAAGACAGCGAAGCACCCTCGGGCAGAATCCTCTTAATTATAGAAATAACGATTTTCAATTTTATTTTAAAGTCATCTTCTATAGAGATTTAATCCAATTTATATTTTAAAAATTTCGGCTTTCCAAATTTTCTTACACAAACAATACATTCGTAGTCGCATTTTGTCGCACCCACTCCGGCAAGCCCAATATTTTAAAACCTCAATTAATTCAATCGCCTACCCACGCGCATCGACATAAACTGCGCATCGCCCCTCAAGAGTATACACAGTGTCTTCTCGGGAAATTCCAGAAATCATACAGACAAAAAGACCCCTCCCCGATGCCGGAGATGGGTCAAATTTGTTAGACATATGTATCTTCGTCGCTGGGATTGCCGCCGAAAAAGCGCTTATGCCGCGCGAATGGACGATAAAAACACCGCAACCGCTTGGTCGAGATGCGACGCGGTTCGGCTCAGCCCATCGGCGGCGGAACTTACCGCTTGCGCGGCGGAGCCGGTATCATTGGCCGCGCCCTGCATGCGGTTAACGTTATTCGTC
>NZ_LAJY01000994.1 GCF_000963705.1 Elstera litoralis
TACACCGGCGGCCGGAAGGCAGAGAGTTTGGCGGAATATTGGATGGCATCGCCCCGGCGTAGGCAATACGAGCGTATCGCCTTCGATCCCGGTTTGCCGCCAGGTGGGGGTGAAAACCCGATTTATAATCTGTTCCAAGGGTTCGCCGTAACCCCCGCGCCTTATTATGAGAATATTGAGGATCATAAACGTCATTTCTCGGTTTTGGCCGATCACGTCCTAACGAATGTTTGTAAGGGTGATCCTGAGCTTGCGAAGTGGATTTGGGGCTGGTTCGCCCACATCATCCAGCATCCCACCCGTCCGATCGGCAAAGCTCTGGTGTTCCGGGGGCGGATGGGGACCGGTAAAAGCAAGTTGGCCGAGGTCTTTGGTTCGCTGGTCGAGCCCCATTGGGTGCAGGTTGGCTCTAGCCGTTATCTGACCGGGCAGTTCAATGCCCATAAAATCAGCCTGCTGTTTCTAGCCTCGGATGAGGCGGTATGGGCGGGCGATAAGGCGGCGGAATCGGCCCTCAAGGATATGGTGACGAATAAAACCCATATGATCGAAAAGAAGGGGGTCGATCCAATCAAATTCCCCAACTTCATCCGTATCTTCATGACGTCCAATGAAAATTGGGTTGTTCCGGCGGGTTGGAA
>NZ_LAJY01000995.1 GCF_000963705.1 Elstera litoralis
CGAAGCCGATAGCATCCGTTTACCGCTCGCCATTTCCTGCAACATGCGCGGGATCGGCACAATATTGATCTTGCCGGAATGCCCAACCGCGCGGGCCACCGCCAGCAGAGTTTCGACCATAAACCCCTTGGGCTTCCCATCATCGACGAAAGAAAAGGTGGTAATTGAGGGGCAATTAAGCGAATTTCTTTAGAAATGGACGGAAAACTGAAAAATATTAAAAATAAAATACACGCTATTTTTCGATATCGACAGATTAGGGTCATGGAATGGCCCTCCTATCTTGGCTCCACAAGGAAGCACATTATTCTAGCGGTGCCGCCAGATCACGCTTTAGGAAAACATAACATCAATTAATAGTGTGTTAAAAATAGGCCTGTGCGCGCCTAAACCTCCGCCCATTGCCGTAAAAGATTATGATAGATCCCCGAAAGGCTGACGATGCTGGGGTCGTTGACATCCTTCTCCAGCGCCAAGCGCTGAACCGTCTGATCGAGATCGAACAGCAGCGTGCGCTGATCGTCGGCGCGGATCATGCTTTGCAGCCAGAAAAACGAGGCAACCCGCGCCCCGCGCGTGATCGGCGTTACCCGGTGCAAGCTGGTCGACGGGTAGAGAATAAGATGCCCGGCTGGCAGCTTTACCCGCTGTGGGCCGTAGACATCCTCGATTATCAACTCGCCGCCGTCATATTCCTCCGGCTCCGAGAAGAACAAGGTACAGGAGAGATCCGTCCGCAGCCGGATCGGCGTGCCGGGAATAGCGCGAATGGCGTTAT
>NZ_LAJY01000996.1 GCF_000963705.1 Elstera litoralis
AATCGGTGGAAGTCACGCGCGAGCAAGGCTCGCAGCCCGATCAGATCGTGCTGAAGGCGAAGGTTGAAGAGCAATCGACCGGCGATTTGACCATTGGTGGCGGTTTCTCCACGTCCGATGGTCCCTTGGGCGAAATCGGCATCCACGAGCGTAACCTATTAGGCAAGGCCAGGATTTGAAGGTCACGACCTTGATTGCGGCCAAGCGCTCGAAGGTCGATATCAGCTTCGTTGAGCCGTATTTCCTGGATCGGCAGTTGGCTTTGACCTTGGATGCGTTCCACACGACGCGCGATTTGCAGGAATATAGTTCCTACGACTGGCGCTCGACCGGGGGTGCCTTCGGTTTCGGCTGGCAGTTGAATGATGATTGGAGCGAAAGCGTTAAATATACGCTGCGTTCCGACAGTATCAGCGATATTGAGAACGACGCGTCGCGCTATGTTCGGGAAAGCGCGGGGACGACGATTTCGTCGTTCGTGACCCATAGCATCTCCTTCGATCGCCGCGATAGCCGCCGTAATCCGACCGATGGGTACGTCATTTCCTTGGAAAATGATGTCGCCGGTTTGGGCGGGGATACCAAATATCTACGCACCAATCTGCGCGGCGAATATTACTATCCGGTCATGCCGGAAGTGGTGGCGTCGCTGCGCGCTAATCTTGGGAATGTCGTCGGCTTTGGCGAAGACGTTCGCAT
>NZ_LAJY01000997.1 GCF_000963705.1 Elstera litoralis
TTTGGTCGAGTTCGATGGATTCGAACAGGGCGCGGAAATTGCCCTCGCCGAAGCCTTCGTCGCCCTTGCGCTGAATGATTTCGAAGAAGATCGGGCCGATCACCGTATCAGTGAAAATTTGCAGCAGAATGCCGCCGTCCTCGGTCGGCGCGCCGTCGATCAGAATCCGGTCCTTCTTCAGGCGCTCGGCGTCTTCATCATGGTAGGGCAGCCGATTGCCGATGAGTTCGTAATAGCTCTCCGGCGTATCCATGAACTTCACGTTTTTCTTCTGAAGCGCCTCGACGGTCTCATAAATATCATCGGTCGCGAGCGCGATATGCTGAATGCCTTCGCCGTTGTACGCGCGCAAATATTCTTCGATCTGGCTCTTATCGTCCGAGCTTTCGTTGATCGGAATGCGGATTTTACCGCAGGGGCTGGTCATGGCTTTCGACACAAGCCCCGTTACCTTGCCTTCGATGTCGAAGTAGCGAATTTCGCGGAAGTTAAACAGGCGCTCGTAGAAGGTCGACCATTCGGTCATCCGCCCGCGATGGACGTTATGGGTGAGGTGATCGATCTGCGTCAGC
>NZ_LAJY01000998.1 GCF_000963705.1 Elstera litoralis
GCCCAACAGCAGGGCGATCATCCAGCATGAATGTCGTTCGCGATATGGGGAATCCGCAGACCCTTTTGACTGAGGAAGACGTAATCCGGAATAAGCTTGATCGCCTGACGGACCGGCGGCAACGCCTCGCTGACGAGCTGATACCAGAAGAAGAGTTGCAGCAGCAGCGGGATATTGCGCAGACCTTCGACATAAACCGAGGCCAGCTTCGCCAACAGCCAATTGGTTGAAAGGCGGGCAACCCCGACCAGCGTGCCGAGAATAGTCGCCAAGAAAATCCCGATAACCGAGATCACCAGCGTATTGATAATCCCGACCCAAATCGCCCGCGCATAGGTATCGGCGGCAGAATAGGGAACGAGCGTCTCACCGATACTAAAACCGGCTTCGCGGGTCAGAAAGCTGAACCCGGTCGCGATTTTGCGGTTTTCGAGATTGGTGAGCGTATTGTGAATAAGATACCAGCCCGCAGCCAGCACCAAAAGCACGATTAGAATCTGAAAAAGGACTGCGCGGACATCGCGATCATTCCAAAAAGCCGTTTTCGGCTTCTCGATGACCCTTGCCCCGCTTCGCCGATCCGTCATGGAAATCTCCCCGGCGTCAGCATCACTGTCTGCTGAGCCATGCAAACTGCATGCCCAACCCTCTGGCCCGAAACTTTA
>NZ_LAJY01000999.1 GCF_000963705.1 Elstera litoralis
AAAGCCAGTGTCGAATTACGATTGTATTGAGGGTGCAGTGACATAATTGTTCATTTTGTGGTTGATTTTACGTATTACTATCGAGTCATCAGATGGTTGATAACCGTATTTATGATTGAACATTAATCAGATTTTTCGTGTTTAATCTTTTGTTCATTTATTCATCGAAAATGAATGGCATAGTGGAGGTGGATATTCTCTTTTTCGAGGTAAGACGATGCCGACGACGATTAATCTGACGACGGGTGATGACGTTTTGACCCAGGGCGATGGCGACTATGTCGTGAACGCCTATGCAGGCAACGATAGTGTCACGCTGGGAAGTGGTGATAGTACGGTCAATGCAAGCGATGGCGATGATACTATCTCGGTGGGTTTCGGAGATCATTTTGCCGATCTCGGCGATGGCAACAATATTTACTCTTTCATTTCGGGTTCCAACACTACTCAAGACGGCACCTACGCGCCCGTCTCGGACCCCGGCACCAACCTAACCATTATCGGTGGATCGGGTAATGATCGCATTGACCACGACGGAACGTGGGCTGGTTATTATGTGACCTATAACAT